>JALGZO010000046.1 GCA_025774865.1 bacterium
AGGACCGCGCCGGCGCCGCGGACGCGTCCGAGGCACGCCGGGTCGAGGAGAGCGACTGGATCCGCCGCGCCCGGGGCGGCGATCCCGAGGGCTTCCGGCAACTGGTCGACCGATACCGGGATCTCACCTACGAGGTCGCGCTTCGCATCGTCCGTTCGCCGGAGGAGGCGGAGGAGGTCACCCAGGACGCGTTCGTTCGGGCGTGGCGCGCAATCGGGGGATTTCGCGAGGAATCTCGGTTCTCCACGTGGCTCTATCGGATCGTGAGTCGCCGGGCCCTCGATGCGGCCGCCACTGCGCGGCGGCGCCGGGAGCGGATCGGCGACCCGGTCGAGGTCGAGACCCTGCCCGATCCCGCAGCGGGGCGCGCGCCCAACGTCACCGACTCGCTGCGTCTGGAGCGGATTCTCGAGGATCTCGCGCCGGTGCGGCGGGCGGTCGTGACGCTCTTCTATCTGCGGGAACGAAGTGTCGATGAAGTGGCCGAGATCCTCGAGATGCCCGCCGGCACCGTGAAGACTCACCTGTACCGGGCGCGTGCCGATCTTCGTCGCGCCTGGAATCGTCGCAAGGCTCAGGAGAAGCGAAGTGGAATGCCAGAGCTTTGATCGCTGGCTGAACGCGGGGCGTCCCGGCGCGCAGCGTGCGGACGCGCACCGTCACGCCGAATCGTGCTCGCGATGTGAGGCCGAGCTCGCGGCCGCGCGCGAGCTCACGGCGGCCCTCTCCCAGCGTTTCGCCACCGCGCCGGACACGTTAACGGATCGCATTCTCGACCGGATCGCGGCCGAGGAGCGGACCCGTCCCCTCGTGGCACCTCCGGTCGTCGAGCCGTCGTTTCCCTGGTGGATTCGGGTGCTGCTCGACCCGGCGACCGTGCTCTCCTGCCTTCTCGCCGCCGTCGTGCTCGCGACCGCTCCGCGGGTCTTCGTCGTCGTCAGTGGCTGGGCGCCCGCGTTCCTCCCGACAATCTCGTGGGACTGGCTCACGCTCCCGAGCCTGTCCTGGCTGACGCTCCCGATCCTCGGACTCCCGCTCTGGGCGGCCGCGGCGATCGCGCTGTACCGCGGATCTCTCCGATGGGTCGAGCGCCCGACTATCTGAACGCGGCTCCACGAAGTCAGCGAGCGTCGGTGGCCTTCATCTCTCGCAAGATGCGGAGCCGTTCCAGCGACAGCTCGTGACCGGGATGGTGTCCCAACGACTTCTCCAGCACGGCGATCGCCTCGTCGAGGCGGCCGAGATTCCCGAGCGAGCCCGCGAGGTTGTAGCCGGCCGTGACGTGCGCCTCGTCGATCGCGAGCGCCTTCTGATACCACTCGGCCGCCTCTCGATACTCCCCACGCTCGTTGTGGAGATTGCCGAGATGGACGTGCGGTTCCACGTATTTGGGTCTGACGCGGATCGCCTCCCGGTAGGTCGCTGCCGCCTCCTCGTGGCGGCCGGCCGCTGCCAACTCGTTACCCAGACGGTAGTGCGTCTCCCCCGAGAACGGGTCGAGATCGAGGGACTGGTGAAACGCCGCGATGGCCTCGTCCCGTCGGCCGAGCGCCGCGAGCGCGCTGCCGATGTTCGCGTGGGCGACGGCTTGTCCCGGCGCGAGCTCCAGTGAGCGGCGAAAGGCCGTGATCGCCTCCGCGTAGCGACCGGTTTCCGTGTAGCCCCGCCCGAGCTCGAAGTGGGCGTCGGGCACGTCCGGCTGAAGTCGAGCACACGCTTCGAGCTCGGGAACCGCATCCTTCCATCGCCCGGCCTGCGCGAGTAGACCAGCGAGCTGAGTGCGCACGTCGAGCCGGTCCGGAGCCCGCGTGGCGACCTCGCGCAGCTGGGGGATGGCCTCATCGAAGCGGCCGAGCTCCGCGAGCGTCGACGCGAGTCGGGTGCGGGCATCCACGTACCCCGGATTCGCCTCCAGAGCGGCGCCGAACTCGCGCAGCGCATCGTCGACTCGGCCGGCGTTCGCCAGGGCCACGGCGCGATCGGTGTGCCACCAGGCTCGATCCACCGAAGAGTCGACCGTGGAGACCCGCGCGACGAGAAAGACGCCGGCCCAGAGCGCGACGCCCGCGGCCAGGCGCCGCCAGGCCCGCGCGGCGACGAGAGAGACCGCGCGCGAGGCCGCGTACGCGACGAACAGGAAGAGAAACGGGAGGAGCGGCACCCGAAACCGGGCCGCGGAGAGAAACGGCAGGAACGAGACGAACCAGGTCAGGACGAAGAGAACCACGAGCCGGATCGTCGCGGGGTCCCGGATTCCTGCGCTCTCGGCCCTGCCCGCCCCGAGAGCCCGCCCGACCAGGAAGAGCCCCACGAGGAACCCGGAGGACACGAGCGCGAACCCGGGCTGCCAGGAGAGCGCCCGACTCGACTCCTTCTCGAACCGGATCACCTTGTTGTTCGAGATCTCGTCCGGTCCCCAGAAGAAAACCGCCCGACGGAACGTGAGCTTCAGGAACTCGATCGGGTGCGCCACGATCCACTCGCCCGCGCGGCGCCGGAAGAACGCCGACGTCTGCGAATAGTCCGGCTCGATCCCCTCGTGACGGGCCACCCCCTCCACGATCCGATCGTAAGAGAACCAGCTCCAGCCGGAGAGTCCGGTCAGCTCCGCGAGGTCGGGAACCTCGGCGGTCACGCCGTCGGAGGTCTCGTTGTTGCCGATGTACAGGTTGATCGCGCCGTTCGCGGAGATCGGCACGAACTCTCCGGCGACCATCGCGTTCCGGAGCGTCGTGGGCAGCACCGATAAGCCGGCGAGCGCCAGGAACGCGACCGCGTGAGAGGCGCGGGCCCCGTCGCAGCGCCGGGCCGTCACGAACATCCACCCTGCCGCGACCGGGATGAAGAGAGCCGCGTTCGCGCGCACCAGCATGAGGGCGCCCGCCAGAAGTCCGGCCGCGGCCGGAGCCGCCCACCCGGGACGCTCCGGCCATCGTTGGAGGCAAAGGAGCATCGCGAGCGCCAAGGTCTGGACCAGAACCGGCGCCTGTAGCTCACCCTCGAAGTACACGAGCGACCACCAACCGGCGGCCAGAGCCGCGACCCCGAGCGCCGGCCCCCGCCCCAGAAGCGCTCTCGCGAGCGAGTAGGCGAGCAGCGCGTTGAGGAGGCCCAGCAGCATCTGGACGACGCGCGGCCCCATCGAGCCGAGTCCGGTCACCCGGTACGCGAGCGCGAGGAAGTACGGATAGCCGGGCGGACGCAGGAACGGAACTTCGCGGATTCTCGGGTCCGCCTCGCCATCCGGTGGAATCCAGTCACCGCTCACGAGCGCCCTCGCCCAGTAGTCGTGGAAGGCGGCGTCTGCGATCGGGGACTCGAAGTCGGGAGCGTCGCGGATCTCTCCGAGGTACGCAAACCGCAGGCCCGCGCCGGCGAGGAGGATCGCCACGAGAATCGCCGCGTTCGTTCGGGGGCCGAAGGTCCTCGGCCGGGACGGCGGCGTCACTGGACGTATCCGAGAGCTCGCAGCCGCTGCCGCCGCTCGGCATCGCCGGCTGGATCGCGCGGGATCTCGGCCGGGAGACGCGGCGGCCCCACCTGCCGGCGCAGCGGCCAGAGACGAACCCGGGAGCACGAGGACGCTCGCGACGGCGAGAGAGCGAACGTGGCGGAGACAGGACCACATCGTCGGTTTGTAGCGAGTCCGTGGTCGAGGGTC
>JALGZO010000047.1 GCA_025774865.1 bacterium
GAGATGTGGAGCGCGTAACCCTGGAGGCCGCTCGGCACCGAGGCCCCGCGCACGCGAATCGTCCAGCTGCCGGCGGTGAAGCCGCCCGCAGGAAGCACGAACCGCTCGACGTTGTTCAGCGGGTCGGCGGAGCCGCCATTGGTAGACGTTCCCCCCGAAAAGACGTTGCCGAGGAACAGGCCGTCCGGACCTTCGACCTCGAGGTCCAGGTCGTTGACCGGCGTGAGCAGCACCCCGTGCATCGCGGCCTCGTCGGTGAACACCATCGTGACCCGGAACTCCTCCGCGGGCGACACGTCGATGACGTGCTCGCGGAGGCCACCGGTTCCGAGGCCCGTGGCGTTCCGCTCGTCGACCACGACCTGCCTGATGTCTTCGCCCGTGAAGTAGAGCGAGTTGTCGAGGAGCGCCCTGCCCCATCCTTCCTGGTTGGACGGATAACCGTTCACGCCGGTCATGTCGTTGCTGCCGTTGAGGAGGGTCGCCTTGACGAGCGCCGCGGTCGGCTCGAAGCCACCGGAGAGGCCGCCGCTGCCCGACGGGTAGAAACCGTCCTCGTAATACTGTCGGACGAGGGCCGCGCATCCGGTCACGGCCGGACACGCCATCGACGTTCCGGAGCTCGAGTTCGTCCCGCAGCTCGACGAGCTGGAAGCAGACTGAATGCCGCAACCCGGCAGGTAGATCTCGGGCTTGCGACGACCGTCCGCAGTCGGCCCGCGCCCCCCCGTGCAATGGTTCTCCTGGTTCGGGGCCTGCGATGTGGCGCCGACGGCGAGAACGTTCTTCGCGTTCTCGGGAGTCTTCAGGGTCGACAGATTCGTGACGGCGAAGAGGACGAGGTCGTCTTCGTAGTCGCGAGAGAAACGGTCGATGTCGACGCACCACCACGTGTACGTCGTGCGGCCATCGTCGCCCCAGCTGTTCGTGTGATTCCGAGCTCCGTCGTCGTGCGCGTCCTCGAGGTACCCGTAGAAGTTGGAGGGCGAGTCTCCGAAACCGGACACGAGTGAGCTGCGGGTATGCGACAGCTTCGCCGCGTAGGCGAGCCCCGCGCTCGTGAGGCTCCCGTCCGAGTTGTGACCAGCGGCGGTGCCCGCCGTGTGGGTGCCGTGGCTCCCGCTCTGCTGCGGGCCCCGATACGCCACGACCTTGCGATGCGACGGACCGGGCGTGTTGTCGACGAGATCCTGGAAGTAGCAGCTCGTCATCCGGATTCCGCTGTCGACGTGGCCGATGATCTGGCCTTCGCCGTGGAGTCCTCGATCCCAGACCGAGTTGACTCCGGATTGGTTCGACTGCGCGACCCACCGTGTCGTGTTGTTGCGGAACGTCATCTCGCCGATCTCCTCGATCCACTCGAGGCCTTCGAGGAAAGCGAGATCGCGCTCGCCGCCGGCGGCGATGCGCACGACGATACGCGGGATGCGGGGGTGGCGCTGGATCCCCAGCACGTCGGCGCCGGCCGCGACGGCTTCGGCCGCGAGGCGATCGAGGTCCTCGCCTTCGAACGCGCACAAGACGAGCAGTCTCTCGTCGCCCACGACCGGGCGCTCGGGGTCCGTGTACGTGACCGTCCCGATCTCCGGTGAGAGCTTGTAGTCGGGCCGGTACGCGCCGACCCAGACCACCATCTCCTTGGCGGCCAGGGAACGGGCGAGCTCGGCGTCCGCACGCACGACATAGGCGTGATTCGGAACGTAAGAGAGCACCTGCGCGCCGAAGGCTTCCAGCGCGTCAGTCGATGCGCTCGAGACGGGCGGGTGGACCTTCACGATCCAGTAGCGAGCCGCGTCTTCCTGCACCGCGGAAAGGGTGAGATCAGACGGAGGTGCGGGTGCCCCATCGGCGACATCGAACTGGGCATTGACGAGGAGGATCCGGCCGGGCTCGCGAAGGAGTCGCGTTGCCTCCTCCGGCGTGAGGGCCAGCGCGGCGGAGGCGATGGCCAGGAGACCGAGGATCGTCCCGAAGAAAAGCACACCCGAGAGTACTCTCGTGGACATCAGCAATCCTCCAGCTGAATGGGAAGGCCCGCACGGGACGCCCATTCTAGCACCCGGGCGTCCACACCGCGAACACGCGATCGGCTCGGGGTAGCATTCCCAACGCCTCCTTCGTATATTATTCAAAATGTGTGTCTTGGCCCTCATTCGGCATGTGAGCCGTCCCATGCGATTCCTGCATTTTCTCCCGGTCGCTGCCGCGCTCGCCATTCTTGGCGTCGGCTGCCAGTCGAACTGGGAGCCGAACGGCCCCTCGGGCGGGACACCGGAGCCGGAGGGACCCCCGGTCATCCAGAGCTTCAGGGTGGGGTCCTCCTCACTGGACCACGGGCAGTGGACGACCCTCACCTGGCAGATCCAGGGAGCCGAGGTCGCGTCCATCTCCGGGATGGGAGGGCTGAGCGGGGCCGATTTGCGGAGCGGATTGCGCTCTCTGCGGCCCCACGAGACGATCTCCTACACGCTGACTGCGAGCAACGACGACGGAACGGTCGAGGCGACGACGACGGTCGAGGTCACCTATCCGGCCGCCATCTACGTGAGCTCCCAGAACGGCGACGATGAAGCGGCGGGCGATGCGCCCGCGACCGCGCTGGCCACGATCGACGCGGCGCTCGAGCGAACACGTGGGGGCGGGTTCATTTTCGTCGCCAACGGTTTCTACCAGACCTCGATCTTGATCGACGCCGTGGATGTCAAGATCACGGGTGGACTGAATCCCGACACGTTCTTTGAGGAGCCGGACGGACCGAACCGCACCACGGTTCAACCGATCTCCGGTGTCCCGCTGACCGTACGGGACACCGGTGGTTTCCAAATCGTCATGACCGATCTCGACTTCGACACCGGGGGCGCCGGTATCGGCGAGCTCGCGGGGCTCGTCGACGGCGCGATGAATGTCACGTTCGTGGGCTGCACGTTCGACGGCCGGAGGTCCAGTGAGGCCACGGGGCTCCGGGTTCTCGGCAACTCGCACGTCGACGCCATCCGATGCAAGATTTTCGGAGGCAATCCGCTGGGATTTCCGCCCCTGGAGGCCCGCGCGCTCGAGATTCGGGATGCCTCGAGCGCCTTGATCAGCCATTGCTTCATCGACGGGGGCCGTGCGGAAACGGTCTGCTCCGGCGTCGAGCTCGCGACGAGCGGCACGGTGCGTATCGGCCTGTGCTCGATCGCGGCGGAGATCACTTCCGTCGGTGGTGCCGGGGCCAGTGCGGCCGCGATCCGCATCCACCAGGGAAACCCGCTCATCGGTGGCAACCTCCTCTTCGCGCGCGGCGGTGGTCGCCGATTCGGCGTCGCGGAGGAAGCAGCGGGCACCGACCCGCGTGCTCTCGAGCACAACATGTTCATCTCGCTCGCCACACCTCCGTACGACAACTTCCGCGAGAACAGCGATCCCCTCAATGAAGACGATTTGAACAACGGACAGATGATCCTCGAGGCCAACCCGAACGAAACCCATGGGAACATCCTCGTGACGGATGTCGCGGCCCGGGATCTCTTCGTGCCGGGCGCCATCGAAGTCGGCGACTTCCACCTCGTGTCGCGGATCGAATCTACCGGCGAGCTGAACCCGGCGCGGGATCGAGGCGGCGCCCGATTGACCTCCCGCGACTACCACCTCGACAAGAACTTCGGCCTCCAAGACATC
>JALGZO010000048.1 GCA_025774865.1 bacterium
GACGAAGGCGGCCACGATCATCGCCGCCGCGCCGATCGTCCGCCTCGAGCTCGACCTCCGCCTCGGCGATCGCTCGCGGCGCACGGCTAGGTGAGGTCCTTGAGTGCCGCCTCCTCGTCCGCGAAGACGCCGATGACGTTGGGAGACACTCCACACGTCTGCAGGACCGCAGCCACGCGGCTCGGCACGCCAAAGAGCCGAAGGCTCGTCCCCTGATTCCTCGCGGAAACGAACGCGGCGACGAGATACCCGACCCCGAGGGAGTTGATCCATCGGACGTGCTCGAGGTTGAGCAGGAGCCGGCTCGGTTTCTGCTCCAGGCTTTCCTTGACCGAGCTCAAGACCTGTTGGGATTCGGAGCTCCCGTCGATCTGTCCCTCGAGATCGATGATCAGGACATCGCCGCGGTTCCGACTGTTGATCGTCAGCATACGCTTCCTCTCCTCGATCCTCGTCGAAGGGTATGATACCCCAGGTCACGCTCCGCTGCCTCCGTGAGGATCCATGCCCCGGGGATTCGTCCTTCATTCGACCTACCGCAACGAGGGCGGGCGCCCCGTCGTCTGCCTCTCGGGGAAGCTCGAGTCGGGGGAGTCTTTTCTGCTGCGGGATGGGCGCTCCGAGCCGCATTTCTGGGTCCGGCACGAAGACTCCGCGCGCGCGGCGCAGGCGGGGGCGAAGATTCGTGACCCGAAGCGTCCTCTCGTGACGCTCCACGGCGAACCGGTGGCTCGCGTGGACGTAGCCCGCCCGCAGGACACTCCACCCCTTCGCGACGAGCTCCACCGTCTCGGAATCTCCACGTTCGAGGCCGACGTCCGGTTCGCCCATCGCTATCTGATCGATCGGGGAATCCGAGCCTCCCTGGAGATCGACGGGCCGAGCCGCCCCGGCGACGGGATCGATCTCGTCTTCGAAGATCCGGACGTCCGCCCCGCGGACTGGACTCCGCTCCTTCGCGTCCTGTCCATCGACATCGAGACGGACCCGTCCGCGAACCGGCTCCTGTCCGTCGCTCTCGTCGGCTCCGGCGCGTCCGACGTGCTACTGCTGACGCCGCGCGGGTGGGACTGCCCTCCGGGGGCTGTCGCGTGTACCACGGAGCGCGAGCTCCTGCAGACGCTCGTGCGCCGCGTGAAGGAGCTCGATCCGGACGTGCTCACCGGCTGGAACTTCGTCGACTTCGACCTGACGGTGCTCGCGAAGATCTCAGAGCGTCTCGGCGTTCCCCTCCCCCTGGGTCGCGGGCCGGCTCCGATCACGCTGCGACCTTCACTCTCTCCGCGCGCGACGAACGAGGCCCGCATGTCGGGGCGACTCGCCCTGGACGGGATCGAGCTCGTTCGCGGCGCGTTCCTCCGCTTCGAGAGCTACGGACTGGATGCCGTCGCACGGGAGGTTCTCGGTCGAGCGAAGACGATCACCGGTTCCGACCGCGCCGGCGAAATCCTCGAGGCCTTCCGAAGCGACCGCGAGAA
The DNA here is from genome assembly GCA_025774865.1 of bacterium. Taxonomy (GTDB): domain Bacteria; phylum ARS69; class ARS69; order ARS69; family ARS69; genus JALGZO01. Next base: position 1,479 of record JALGZO010000048.1, read on the forward strand.
GCTCGTGGAGTACAACCGGAACGACGCCCGGCTCGCGCTCGACATCCTCGAGGAGCTGCAGCTCGTGGAGCTCGCGGTGGAGCGAAGCCGGCTCACGGGCCTGGCCCCCGATCGTGTTGCGGCCAGCGTCTCCGCGTTCGATTTCCTCTACCTGTCGGAGCTCGGGCGAAGAGGCGTCGTGGCTCCCACGGTGCGACCCTGGACGGAGGAGGATGGGCCGGGGCCGGAGCTCGCCGGCGGTCACGTGCTGGAGCCGGTCCCGGGCCTGTGGCGAAACGTCCTCGTATTCGATTTCGCGAGCCTGTATCCGAGCGTCATTCGCACGTTCCAGATCGATCCCCTGGGCTACCTGCCGTCGCCCGCTCCGGAAGACGATCCGATCGTCGCCCCGAATGGCGCCGCGTTTCGTCGGGAGCCGGGGATCCTGCCACGCATGCTCGACGAGTTGTTCCCGCGGCGCGCCGCCGCCAAGAAGTCGGGAAACGTGGCGGCGAGCCAGGCCATCAAGATCTTGATGAACTCGTTCTACGGAGTGCTCGGAACGCCGGTGTGCCGATTCGCGTCGCCGCCGCTCGCGAACGCGATCACGTCCTTCGGGCGGGAGATCCTCCTCTGGTCGAAGGCGTGGTTCGAAGAGGAAGGATTCCGAGTTCTGTACGGCGACACGGACAGTCTGTTCGTGGAGTCGAAGCTCGATGACTCGGAGGCCGCCCAGGCGCTCGGCGCCGAGCTCGCGCCGCGTCTCGATCGGGATCTCGATCGCCACATCGCGAACAAGTGGCAAGTGGAGAGCAAGCTCGAGCTCGAGTTCGAGACGCTCTACGTGAGGCTTCTCCTGCCGGTGACGCGGGGCGGTACGGCAGGAGCGCGGAAGCGGTACGTCGGTCTCGAGCGCAGCGACGGCGAGCCCCGGCTCGTGTTCACCGGCATGGAAGTCGTGCGCCGCGACTGGACGGAGCTCGCGAAGCGCGTGCAGCGGGAGCTCTACACCCGCTTGTTCGACGATCGCCCTGTCGACGATTACCTGTGCCGTGTCGTCGAGGAGCTCCGTTCCGGCGGACTCGACGATCTTCTCGTCTATCGGAAGTCCCTGCGCAAGCGGCTCGACTCCTATACGGCGTCCACGCCACCTCACGTCGCGGCCGCCAGGAAGATGTCGTCGCCGCCCGGTCGAATCGTGGAGTACGTGATGACGTCGAACGGTCCGGAGCCCGCGGCGGAGCGGCAGTCCGCGCTCGATCGCGAGCACTACGTGCAGAAGCAGGTGCGCGCGGTGGCGGATCCCGTGCTCACTCTCCTGGGTCTCGAGTTCGACCGCATCGTGGGGGACGACCGGCAGCTCGAGCTCTTCTGAGGCACGGATCGGAAGATGGCCACTTTCGGACCCGTGACTCCGAAGGCCGAACCGGCGAAGAGCCGGCCATCATCTCAATACCATGACGAAAGCCAGGGGAGGTCCGCATGAGGGGCACGACGGGAGAGGCGACTCGGTGGGCGATACGAGAAGGTCTCCGAGAGCGCCAGCTGAAGCTTCGTGACGCCATCGGCCAGGTCGGTCCCGCCGGCGACCTCACCCGATTGCTCGCGGAAGTCGATTCCGCGCTCGGCCGCATGGAGGACGGCGAGTACGGATCTTGCGAGATCTGCCACGAGCCGTTTGATGAGACCGAGCTTCTCGAGAACCCGATGGCCGCCTACTGCCTGTGCGAGCTCACCCCCGCGCAGCAGGACGACCTCCAGGCCGACCTCGATCTCGCGTGGCGCATTCAGGCCGCGCTCCTTCCCCGGCCTGACCTCGCGGTCGGCGGTTGGGAGATCCATTATCGGTATCAACCGGCCGGGCCCGTGAGCGGTGACTACTGCGACGTGATTCCGCCGCACTCTCCCGGTGACGACCTCTTCTTCGCCGTCGGCGACGTTTCCGGCAAGGGGGTCGCCGCCGCTCTCTTGATGTCGCATCTGCACGCGTCGCTTCGAAGCCACATCCGTCTCGGGCTGCCGGTTCGCGAGCTCGTCGAGCGGGCAAGTCAGCTTCTGTTCGAGAGCACGGCGGCGTCGCAGTTCGCGACGCTCGTGAGCGGGCGCGCCTCGAGTTCCGGCGAGATGGAGATCAGCAACGCCGGCCACTGCCCGCCGATCCGCCTCGGATCCCGAGGGCTCGCGAACGTGGAGTCCACCGGG
>JALGZO010000049.1 GCA_025774865.1 bacterium
CGGTTCCCGATGATGGCGATCCCCTTCGCCGCGACGGGCCCCGAGCGCGTGTTGGCGATCGGGTCCGCCGCCGGTCCCGAGTGGGCGGCGGCCCTTCGCTTCTCGTCGGCTCACGTGCGCTCCGCCGCGTACGACGGGAACGCTGCGAGCTTCGCCGAGGGGCTCGCGGTCCGGCAGGACCCCCGCCGCGAGCTGCGGGCCTCCCCCGGAGGCTTCGATCTCGTGCTGTTTTCTTCGAGCCACACGACGAGGTCGGCTTGGCTCCACGCGAACATCGGAGACGATCGGATCTACACTCGCGAGTCGTTCGCGGACGCGTGGGCGAGCCTGCGTCCGGACGGCGCGCTTGCCGTCGTGACCAGCGACGAGCGGCTCTTCGTCCGCGCGATCTTGAGCGCGGCGGCCGAAGATCACGCGGGAATCGACGGGCCGATCGTCGCGCGAGCGTGGGGTCTCCGGGTCGCCGCGGAGGCGCGGTCGAGCCCGTACCGGTTTCTGCTGCTCGCCTGGAAGGCGCCGCCCCCGCCGGAGACGGTGCAGCGGCTGACGGATGCGATCGCGGTCTGGCCGGTGGAGCCCCTGTTCGGACCGGGCCTTCCGCCGGTTCCTCCGTACGACGAGATCGCGAGTCCGGGCGACGGCGCGGATGGCCGCGAGGGCCTGAATCGCGCGTTCAGTCGCCGCGCGGGACGCTGGCTGGACCTCGCGCCGGCGACCGACGACCGACCCGTGTTCTTCGACATCACCCGCGAGCCTCATCCCTACGGTCGGTGGACCGTGGCCGTGAGTCTCGTGCCGCTTCTCTTCGTGTTGCTCGGTCCACTGGCTCGGGAGCGCCGGATCGAAACGGACGCGGGCGGTCCGCCGGTCGCCGTCCGGCTGGCCGAGTTCGCGGGGCTCGGCGTGGCGTTCTCGTTCGGCCTCGCGGGGCTCGTCCATCGCGTTCCGTTCGTCACCGGGGTTCCGTTCACGAGGGAATCGCTGGCCCTGGCCGGAGTCGCCGCCGGCTTCGGTTTCGCCTGGATCCCCTTCGTTCGTCGAGCTGCGCTGTCGTCCCGGGCCGAGCGCACTCTCCCCCTCGCGGCGGCCCTCGCAATCGGGCTTCTGGCGGTGGGGTGGGAGACGTGGATGACGTTCGTCGCAGCCTCGGGCTCCGCGCGCCAGCTCGTCGCGGCGGCCGGTGGTCTCGCGGTGGGTGGAGCGGGCGCGGCGACGCTCACGCTCGCGCTGCGACGCCTCGACAAGGACCGCCCCGCCGCCCTTTCGTGGTCGTGGGCCGCGTTCGGGGCCGGCGCGGTGGGCGGGGTGGCCCTGGCCGCGTGGCTCGCCCAGCTCCACGGCTGGTCGTTCGTGTGGTTCCTCATGGCCGCGCTCTACGCGCTGTCGGCCGGCGTCGCGTGGTGGGGCGTCAGATCCGCCGGATGAACACCACCATCGCGAGGTTGAGGAGCACGTGCGCGAGCGACAGTCCCACCACGTTACGCGTCCTGAGCGCCACGATGTCTCCCAGCAGTCCGGTCACCACGATCATGCCCGCCGCGATCGGCAGACCGAGGCTGGTGGAGAACAGCTCGATCTCGTAGAGATGTCCGAACACCCATACGACGTTTTGCATGAAGATCGCGAAACCGACGTGTGAGTACTCCGCCAGCGACAGCAGGATGAAGCCGCGCGTCGCGAGGTCGGTGCCGGCGGCGTGCAATGCCATCGTGAAGAAGAGCAGTAGAGCCGGCCACGCCCCCGCGTGGCGAATCGGGTGGTCGTAGATCAACGGATCGTTCCGGCACGCCGCGAACGTCACGAAGGCGATGAGGTACAGTCCGCACCCCCAGAAGGTGCTGCGGCCCACGTTCCGCATGTTGAGCCCGAGCCGCGCCGGGGAGAGACCGAGTCGCTTCGCGGCCCAGAGGTAGGGCAGCACGATGACGGCGATCGTCTGAATCGCGGTAGTCGCGAGCTTGTTCGCGATCGGGTCGGCCGGGAGTCGGATGTCGAGCGCGACGAGCACGAACCACGTCACGAAGACGCCGAGAGAGAAGACGCCGAGAATCCCGAGCGTGGCGTTGACGTTCCATTGTCGGGGGCGGACGTACATGTGGTCTCGCGCCTACCCGAAGCGGAAGAGATCGCCGAGGGCTTCGGCGGGAGCGAAGCGCGCTCCGTACTTCTTGGCCAGGTCGTCCAGGCGGCGCCGGACCTCCGTCTCGCCAAGGGAGATCGCCCATCGCCGCACCCCACCCCGGAACGGTGGGAAGCCCGCCCCCAGGACGGTGCCGAGATCGAGGTGCTCGGGATCCGCGACCACACCTTCGTGGAGGCATCGTGCCGCCTCGTTGATCATTCCCAGCAGGACGCGGAACACGATCGTGTCGTCGGAGGGGGGGACTCCGGTCGGTGGGACGCCGAGGTCCCGGTCGTTCGGAGTGCGTTCCTTGCCGCTGACGATCCAGAAGCCGCGAGCCGTCTTCGTCCCGAGAGCCCCGGCGGCGAGGAGGCGGCCCATCACCTTCGCGGGCGTCGCGCGCTCGCCGTAGGCAGCCTCCAGAACCTTCGACACCTTCGCGGCCACGTCCAGTCCCACCTCGTCGAGCACCCGCAGCGGTCCCATCGGCATGCCGAAGCGAAGCAGAGCCTCGTCGACTCGCTCCACCGACCATCCATCGTCGACCGCGTGGGCGGCCTCGTTGAGATACGGGAGCAGGAGGCGGTTCACGAGGAAGCCGGGCCGATCCGCCACGACGAGCGGCGACTTCTTGAGCCGTCGGACGACGCCGACCGCGCGGTTCAGCACGTCGGCGCGCGTCCGCTCACCGGGGATGACTTCGACGAGTGGCATTCGGTCGACGGGGTTGAAGAAGTGGATGCCGACGAGACGCTCGGGTGAATCGATCCCCTCCGCGATCGTTCCGATCGGAATCGAAGAAGTGTTCGTGGCGAGAAATGCGCTCTCCGGAACGGCCGTCTCGAGCTGTCGGAACACGCGGACCTTGAGATCGAGATCCTCGGGTACCGCCTCGATCACGAAGTCGACCCGGGCGAGTCCCGTGTCCTGCGTCGTCGGCGCGATGCGCGCGAGCACCTCGTCGCGTTCGCGCGGCGTCAGGTGCCGGCGCTTCACTCGACGATTCAGCGGGCGGGCCGCCCCCTCGAGTCCGAGTCGAAGCGACTCCGTCGCGACGTCCTTCATGCGTACGGCGAGTCCCGCTCGAGCGAGCGCGCCGGCGATCCCGCCGCCCATCGTGCCCGCGCCGATGACGGCCGCCCGCTTCGAGGTACGATCGGTGGAAGCGGGGCTTCCCGTCCACGGGTGACGCGCGAGCGCCTGGCCGCCCTGGAACAGGGCCAGCAGGTTCTTCGCGACGGGGGTGACGGCGAGCCGGCCGAACGCCTCCGCCTCCTCCCGCATCGCGCGGCTCGCGCGCATCCCCGAACCGGCGATCACGCGGTCGACGATCTCCAGCGGCGCCGGGTAATGACCGCAGGTCTCCTTCATCACGTTCTTGAGCGTCATTCGCTTGAGAATCGCGCGCCCGGGCGGGGTCCGCGCGAGGAACGCATCCGTGAGGACTCCCCCGAGGGGTCGCCGGCGCTTCTTCGGGCGTTCCCCCCCGGCGACCGCCAGGGCCACTGGCTCCAGCCGCTCCGGCGCCGTGAGG
>JALGZO010000050.1 GCA_025774865.1 bacterium
CTCGTCGCAGTTGTCGGCCAGGAGCTTCGACGTGGACTCACGCATACCGAGGCCGATGACCGACTTACCGTTCTCCTTGAGCTTGAGGACGAGCGGAGAAAAGTCACTGTCACCCGAGACGATCACGAACGTATCGATGTGCTCCTTAGAGTAGCTGAGATCCATCGCGTCGACGACGAGCCGGATGTCCGCGGAGTTCTTCCCGGTCGTCTTGCGCTTGGGGATCTCGATCAGCTCGATGCCGGCTTCGTGCAGGGCCGCCTTGTACTTGTCGAACCGGCTCCAGTCCGCGTAGGCGACCTTGGCGACCACCTTGCCCTTCTCCAGAAGGCGGTCCAGAACGCGGTGGATGTCGAACTTCGCCTGGCGGCCCGGAGGAAAGCCCAAGGCGAGGTTCTCGAAGTCGATCAGAACGGCGAGGTTGCGATTGACGATCATTCGTTCACCCGGCTCCTGACGAGGAACCTGCATCGAAGCGCGTTTTGCGCTGTTTCGCAACTCCCGAACGCAGGGGGCGGCCTCTCGGGCCGCCTTCTGCTCCAGCGCGGACCGGTGCCGACCGATGCACGACTAGAGGTCACGCGCCGCCCCTCTGGCCGACGAAATCGGAACGAGCGCGCCCCTTCGTACTCCATCGAGGCTCACGGGTTTGAGAAACGCAGCGCTGTCCGTATTGTTGCTCCTCTTTCTGTTTGCCGGTTCTCCACCCACCGGTTCTCGCCCGACGAGCGTGCTCGGAGGCCTCGAGAGGCTCTACGTGCACATATCTTACCTATCGGAGATGGCGACGGAAGTGGGGGTCGACGAACAGGATTTGGTCAGTGAAGTGAGTCTCAACCTCTCCCGGGCCGGTCTCGTCGTGTTGTCAGCGGAGTCCTACCGGCCCGACACTCCGTTCGTCTCGATCACGCTGGACACGGTGGTCCTTCCGAGCGGTGACATGGCCTACCACCTTTCGTTCGAGCTCCAGGAAGACGTCTTCCTCGCGCGGGACAAGTACGTCGTGACGTCCGGTTCGACCTGGTACTCGTCCCGGTTCGGGATCTCTGACGACACGGCCCTGCCGGACGACTGCCTCATGAGCGTCGATTCCCTGGTGGACGAGTTCCTGGCCGAATGGGCGGGCGCCACCCCCTAGGGTGGCGCGCGACGATTCTCTTGCGAGCTGTCAACACGACGAGAGGCTCCATCCTCGCGGAGCACCTGGAATGGGCGGGTACGAGCGAGACTCGACGCCAGGGGCTCCTCGGCCGTTCTTCGATGGATCCTGGCCAGGGCATGTACCTCGTCCCGTGCAAGTGGATCCACATGTTCGGAATGAGGTTCCCCATCGACGTGGCCTTCCTGAGCTCGAGCGGGCGCATTCTCGCTCTTCATCACTCGCTGGCACCGAACCGGCTCTCTCGTCCCGTCCTCCGGGCCGAAGGCGCTCTCGAGTTGCCTGCCACGACACTGCAGACCACCGGCACGCGAGTCGGCGACCAGATCCTTCTCTCCTCCGAGGACGATTCCTGAGCCCTCGGCGCCCCCGCGCACCGTCATGCTGTCAAGAAACCACAGAATACGCGAAGATCCTGCGCTCGCCCTCCCGCAGATGAAACAATCCAGAGTCGAGCGAAAGCGAACGCCTCCCGCAAGCACCTCTTCCACTCAGTTGCCGAGTGTCGGCGTTCAGTGCCTAACCAACGCAGCGCATAACCACATTCTGCAACGTCTATTCGCGCAAATTCGCGCTTAGCTCGCGTGATCTTCCTGGCGATAACGTGAAGTGGCCGGGCCTCGCTGAAGTTCGCGTGGCCGAGCCTACAGACATCCACCCAGCTGAAAGGACAGGTACGCATGAGCTCGCTTTCCCGTTTCTTCCGTGAGGACGACGGCCAGGACATGGTGGAGTACGCCTTGCTGGCCTCGTTCATTTCGATCGTGGCCATCATCGCGATTCGTGCGATTGGCCCGCTCGTCAGGACCATTTACGAGAACATCCAGGCCGCCCTCACCTGAGTCGTGCACCACACACGCGTGAGAGATGGTCTCGGTACGGTGCCATGGACGTGATACCGAAGTCGCCGGCGCTGATCACCACGGTCGTCGTCGTTGCCCTGGCCGCGATCGTCGACGTGTCACGACGGCGCATTCCGAACGTGATCACCTTTCCGGGGATGGCGCTCGGGCTCGCGTTTTGGCTTCGGTTCGACGGTTGGGCGGGTGGTCTGCTGGCGGTGGGGGGGGCGGTGGTGTCGCCGCTCGTTCTGATCCTGGTTCACGCGGGTCACCGTCCCGGAATGGGTGATGTGAAGCTCGCCGCCGCCGTCGGATCCCTGCTGGGACCGGCGGTCGGCGGGATCGCGGTGCTGGTCTCCGCTGTCGTCGGTGGGGCTCTCGCGATCGTCTCCGCCATGAGACCGGGGACGACCACCGCGAGGATGATGGGGACCTTTCTTATCGGCGTGCCGATTCTCGAAAGATTCTATTCAGGATCCGAGGTGGTCAGTGACGAACCATTGGGAACGATCCCGATTCCGTACGGAGTCGCGATCGGCCTCGGATCGATCTTAACGGTGGGCGGTCTATGCTGGCGATGAAGCAGTTCCTCTCCCGACTGAGTGGGAATCAACGCGGTCAGGCCGTCGTCGAGTTCGCGCTCGTTCTGCCTCTCTTGTTGCTTCTGGTGTTCGGAGCGACCGAGTTCAGCCGGGCGTGGCTCGCGATGAACACGATCAGCGCGGCTTCCCGCGAGGGGTGCCGTCTCGCCGTAGTCACCGGGCCGGACGTCGCCGCCGTCACCGCGCGCGTGAACGACGTGTGCGCGGCCGGGCGAGTGACGCCCACGAACATCACCGTCACCGGTCCTGGGGTCGACCCCGAGCGTCGGGTAACGGTCACCGTCGAGTGCGACTTTCAGGTAATCCCGGGAACGATTCTCGGCACGTTTTCGGGAACGATTCCACTTCGTACGTCAGCCGTCATGCGACACGAATCCTTTTGAGGGTCAGAGGGCTCGCCAATGAACACTGAGGCACGGACACAAAGCGGCAGCTTCGATACAGTCAAAGACAAGCTGCGCACGGTGGACAAGAAAGGCCTGGTCGCACTGGCGGTCGCTCTGGTGATGGCGGCGGCGTGCGCCGTCGGCATGTACGTCTATCTGCAAGGTCTCGAACCGACAGCCGCCGCGGCCGCACCTGAAGTGACTCCTGTCGTCGTGGCCTCGAAGGACATGACGTTCGGCACGCGACTCAGCGAGGACCACATTAAGGTAGTCGAATTCCCGACGGACGCTCTTCCCCGGGAGTTCTACTCGGACGCAGACAGCGTCCTCGACCAGAGCACTCGCATCTTCCTCCTGGAGGGTGAACCCATCCTTCCGACGAAGCTCTCGTCGGTCGGTGGCGGCCTGTCCCTCCGCATTCCCGAGGAAATGAGAGCGATCAGCCTCAGCGTCAACGAGATCACCGGCGTCAACGGCTTCATTCTCCCGGGCGATCGCGTCGATGTCCTCGTCACTGTCGACCACGCGAAGGGATCGAATGTCGCCGTGACGAAGACGATTCTCCAGAACGTCGAAGTCCTCGCTTCCGGGGCCAAAACGGAAACCCGGCGCGATCATCAAATCACGGTGCAAACGATCACGATTCT
>JALGZO010000051.1 GCA_025774865.1 bacterium
GAGCTCCGGACTTTCCGTGAACCCGTCGGCCGACCCCGGTGTAGAATCTTCTGAATGGAAGACGTGGGCCGAAGCCCGCCACCCTAGACAGGAGAGCTCGCCTTGAAGTTTCCGCTGATCTGGCGTTCCCCGGGCGCCCCGTTCACCCACCTTCGCGACGCCGTTCCGGCCGCCCTGGCCGTGTCGGCCGCGCTCGCCATCGCCACGCCGGCCTTCACCGCGCCGAAGGCCCAGGTCGAGCCCGAGGTCATCGATCTGGGTCTCATTCTGGAGGGGAACGAGTTCGAGCGGTTCCTCACCGTCACGAACGTCGGGGACGAGGTCCTCATCATCGAGGACGTGAAGACCTCCTGCGGCTGCACCGCGGCCGGCATCGAGGGCTCGGTCGAGCTGGAGAGCGGAGATTCGAAGGAGGTCTCGATCACCTTCAACTCCCGGAACATGGATGGCGACGTCCAGAAGAAGGTCACCGTCTTCACGAACGATCCCGAGGCGGGGAGCCAAATCGTCTTTGTGAAAGCGAACGTGCACCGTCCGGTACGCTGGTCTCCCAAATACATCACCCTCGATCAGATCGGGCACCAGGACAAGTTCGAGCAGGTGGCGACGCTGGAGGCCGACCAGGAGCTCGGTCTGCAGGTCAAGGAAGCGTTCATCCTGGGCGGTCGTCTTCGCGACACACCGACGAAGTTGTTCGACGTCGAAATCAGTGATGTCGAATCGCGTGGTGATCGCGACGCCGTCGAGTTCAGCGTGCGCTTGCGCCCCGATCAGATCCCGCAGCGGGTCTCGGAAACGCTCGTCGCGGTCACGAATCTCGCGGACGGGCGCGACACTCTGAAGCTCTCGATTCGGGGAGAGATCGTCGGCCGCATCGGCGTCAAGCCCGCCTTCGCCGTGCTGCGGCTGACCGACCCCGGTAAGGAGGCCGTGCGCGACGTGATGTTGACCGCGTCCGAAGGGACGTTTCAGGTCCTGAGCGCCGAGGTCGAGGACAGTCCCATCGAAGTCGAGGTTTTCGAGCAGAACGGCGGAACCCAAACGGTGATCCGGCTGCGCTACCTCGGCGAGGAGCCTGGCTCGTCGGGGGTCAAGACGCTGAAGATCAGGACGGATGATCCGACTCAGAATGTGATCGAGGTCCCGGTCCGCTACCACACTCGCGCGGCCACCAAGGCGACCGCCCAGGCCGAGGAAGGTTGAACCGAAGCGGTCGCGAGGCGCTCGTCCTGGTCGGAGCTGCTCTTGTCATCGGCTTCGGCGTCAACGCGGTGCGCGACGAACCGCTCCCGATGACCGGATCACTGGACCCGCCACCGCCCCGTGAGCTCGGCGCGGACCTCCCCGCGCAATCCACCGGCGAGGCGCTGCGGCAATGGGAAGAGGGGGTGTTCTTCCTGGACGTCCGTTCCCGAGATGCGTACGAGGCCCGACGAATCGCCGGGGCGTTCTCGCTCGAGGCCGAGCAGTTCGCGGACCGCTACTTCGATGTCGTCGCGGGGTTCGGAGCCGAGATTCCTCTCTTCGTGTACGGCGCGGGATCCGACTCGTTCGCGGTGCGACGCGTCGCGGCCGAGCTCCTGGATCTCGGGCACGAGGTCGGTCTCGCGGTGTGCGGGCTGGAGGAACTACTCGCGGCCGGGATCGACGCCGAGGACGGACCGTCGGAGGGAATGCCGTGAGACTGCTGCAGGACCGGCGCTTGATCACACTCCTCCGGATCGCGCTGGGCGCGGTCTTCCTGATGGCAGCCGTGCCGAAGCTCGGCGATCCGGAGGGGTTCGCGAAATCCGTCTCGTACTACAAGATGCTGCCCGTCACGGTGGAGCGGGTGATGGCGCTCACGCTGCCGCCGCTGGAGCTTCTCGTCGGCGTCGCGCTGATCCTGGGAGCGGTCGACGCCGGAGCGAGCCTCGTCGCGTTTCTGCTGATGGTCGTCTTCACGGCTGCGGTCGGGATCGCGCTGGCCCGCGGCCTCGACATCTCCTGCGGCTGCTTCGATACGGAAGGCGGCACGAAGGTAGGGCTCAGCAAGATCGTCGAGAATCTCGTTCTCACCGCCATCGCGTTCCAGGTGTGGCGGGGTGATCGCTCGTGGTTCTCGTGGAGCACGAAGCCCGGCGACGGTCCGGCCGACGGCTGATACTCCGGCGCGAGCGGCCGCGGCGATCGCTACCGCTTACCCGGCCCAGACCTCGCTTCTCGTCCGCGCGGGGAGAAGCTCCGAGCGGAAGCGGTCGAATCGCCGGCGAAGACCTCCGTTCGAGAAGACCTGCGCGGCCGAGACGGCCATTTCCCGGTAGAGAACGTTGCGCCCGATCTTCGGCTGCACCCAGGGTTGACCGATACCGGACCCCTCCGACACGAGGCCGAGTGTCCGGATCGCGGTGAAGAGGGGCCACAAACAGAAGAGCCGGAGTCGCGGTTCACGGCGTGGAAGGAGGATCGTGTAGCGCAGCGCGTCCTCCAGATCCTGGAGGGCACGCGAGACGACCTCGTCGACCACGGCGAGGAGTGCCTCTCGATGTTCCTCGTCGAGGATGGTCCGCGGCGACAAGCCCCTCTCGGCGAGTGCTTCTCGTGGCAGATACACCCGACCTTCTTCGCGATCGACGGCGATTCCCTTCAAGATGTTCGTGAGCTGCAATCCGCGTCCGAAGCTCGTGCCCAGCGTCGTCAGGCGCTTGGTCGCCGACGAACCGATGTAGCGGCTATGCACCGCGAAGAGACGGGTGAGCATGATCCCGATCGTTCCCGCCACGTAGTAGCAGTAGTCGTCCAGGTCCTGCCAGCTCCGAAGCTGGAAGAGCCCGTCCTCGGTTCGCTCCCGCACGATTCGATCCATGCCCTGCGCGGTCTCCACGACGTGGGACGCGATGATCTCGCGAGCCTGGAACGGGAGCGACGAGAACACCCGGAAGACCGTCTCCCCGCGACGCACGAGCTCCGCCTCGGCGGGGCGAACGGCCGCGAGCAGCCGGCTCTCGGACGAGCGGGGGAGCAAGAGGGGCCCTCGCGTTTCGAGGCGCTCGACCAACGCCTCGAAGAGCTCCCCCTTCGAATCGGGGTCCAGCCCCGGGCAGTCCTCCACGGTGTCGGCGAGGCGGAAGAGCAGGTACGCCACGGTGACGGATGGTCGGAGCTCGCCCGGAAGAATCCTGATGTTCAGAGCGAAGGTGCGCGAGACCTTCGGGAGCAAGGCGTAGCAGGCGTCGCGGTCGAGGCGCATCACGACTCCCGGGCGGGGGAGGGCGGCACGGCATGTTAGAAGCGGTGACCCGCCGGGCGCAACCGGCGATCCGCCACGGTCTTTTGGGTCACTCGGGCCCGTTCCGCTTGAGAAGATTAATAGTGGACTATATAATCAGCAATACTATCTCGCCCCGGTTGTCATCCAGAGGGGACCTCCCATGCCGGCCCCGCTCTTCCGGTGCATCGCAGTCGCCGCCGTGATGCTCGTGCTTCCCACCGCCCCCCGAGCCCAGGTCTCGGGCTTGATCATCGACGGAGCGACCCAGTTGCCCGCCGGCGGTGCTCTCGTGACCTTGCAGGCAACGACGGTGTCGACGATCTCGGCGCCCGACGGCACGTTCGACCTACCCGGCGCCACGGGAACCGGCCTGG
>JALGZO010000052.1 GCA_025774865.1 bacterium
GGAATTCCCCGCGCTCGTCGGCGGTTGGACGGTCATCGAAGAGGACGAGACGGACTTCGAAGGCCCCGTGTTCGGGTTCGAATGGAATGTCCCTTTGTTCGATCGGCGTCAGGGCGAGCGCACGCGGTCCGACCGAGCGCTCGAGGTCGCCCGGGCTCGCCTGGAGCTGAGCCGAAGACAGGCCGCGGCTGAACTCGACGCCGCTCGCGAATCGTATGACCACCTCCGTGTCGTGGCCCACGAGGTTGCGGAGACCATGAGCGGAACGGAAACCGTCATCGAGGCCGCAACCGCAGAGTTTCAAGCCGGAGAGAGTGCGCTGACCGACTTTCTCGAAACGCTCCGGTCCGTCACCGACAGCCGTCTGGCCGTGCTCGAGCTGCACCAGGCGGCGCTCGCCGCCCACCGGCGGCTCGAGCTGAGCGTCGGCCGCCCGCTCACCGACGGAGGCTCGCAATGACGCTCGACCGGAGAATCTTCCCGATCGCGGCGCTTCTCGTCGTGGGGGGCTGCAGTTCCGCGGAGGCTCCGAAGGATCAGGGGGACGATCACGGTCACGATCACGGCGACGGCGGGCACGATCACGGCGGTGAGGCGTCGTGGGCGGTCACCGCGTGGGGGGAGCACTTCGAGATCTTCGCGGAGGCCGATCCTCTCGTGGCCGGCGAGGTCTCGAAGTCTCACACGCACGTGACGATCATGCGGGACTTCTCACCTTTGCGAGACGGACTCGTCGAGATCATCCTTCGCCGAGACGGCGAAGAGACGGTCTTCACGGAGGAATTGCCGCTGCGCGACGGCATCTTCGACGTTTCGATTCGACCAGAAACCGAAGGCGTGTACGACCTGTCGTTCCGCGTCGAGGGGGCAGTGCGCACGGAGAAGATTCCCGCCGGGACGGTGCGCGTGGGGAACGCGAGCGACCCAGGAGGGCTCGAGGGGGCGGAAGCGGATCCCGGCGGCGAAGTGATCGCCTTCCTCAAGGAGCAACAATGGCAAACGGCGTTCTCGACGGCCTGGGCCCTGGAGGGGGATCTCCACCTCGTGGCTCGTGGGCCGGGCCGGGTTCGTCCCATGGCCGGCGGCGAAGTCGTTCTCGCGGCGCCGATGAGCGCTGTGGTCGGAGGGGAGCCGTGGCCGCATGTCGGTCGCGAGGTCGCCGCTTCCGAACCGCTCTTCGCGCTGACCCCCCACGTGGCCGCCGATCGAAGTCTCGCGGAATTGGAATCCGTCGAGACGGAGAGGCGCGCGGAGCTCGGCGTGGCCGAGGAACGACTGAAGCGACTCGAATCCCTGCTCCCGGTTCAAGCCACGAGCCCCGCCGAAGTCGAGGCGGCCCGCGCGCGAGTCACGGCCCTTCGCGCTCAGCACCAGGCGGCGCGGAGCGATCTCGATACCGCCCGGTCCGGACGTTCCGGAGGAGCCGCGATCGGTGCCACCGTATCGGTCGTCACCCCCTTCGCGGGACAGATCGCCGACGTCCGCGTGAGCCCCGGTCAGATCGTCGCGGCCGGACAGACCCTCGGGCGAGTCGTGCGCGTCGAGCCCTTCTGGGTGGAGGTATTCCTTCGGCCCGGATATGCGATCGAACTGGACGGGGGAGGGACTGGTCTGTCTCTCCGCGGGCCGGGGATGTCCGAATCCGTCACGGTCGAACCGGAACGGGTCCGACTCGTCTCGAAATCACCGGAGGTCGATTCCCGGCAAGGGACCGTCACGTGCACTTTCGAGGTTGCGGGAAACGCTTCGCCGCTCCTGGGAAGCGCGGTCGAGGCGGAGGTGACCCTGCCGCAGACGCGTTCGGGGATCGTCGTTCCCGCGTCTGCCATCGTGGATGACGGCGGAACCGACGTCGTTTACCTGCAGCTCGACGGCGAGGGCTTCCTCCGGCGCCAGGTCGAGATCAGTCTGCGTCAAGGATCCTCTCTCCTCGTCCGTGGGGTCGACGCGGGGGAGCGTGTCGTCACGGTCGGCGGGTCGGCGATCCGGCGCGCGACGCTCGTCTCGTCGGGCGTCGGGCACGGGCACGTGCACTAGTGGGATGCTGATGAGCGGCATCCCGCCAGGGGGGCGAGGTTGCTCGACCGACTGATCCGCCTGTCGCTCAATCACCGGGGTCTGGTGCTCCTCGTCGCGGTCGTCCTGCTCGTCGGCGGTGTGATCCGGACCGCGAGCACCCCGGTCGACGTGTTCCCCGACCTGACGGCACCGACGGTCACCGTTCTCACCGAGGGGTCGGGAATGGCTCCCGAGGAGATGGAGCTCCTCGTGACCTTCCCGCTGGAGTCCGTGCTCAATGGTGCCCCAGGCCTCAGGCGGGTTCGCTCCATCTCCGCGGCCGGCATCTCGGTGATCTGGGTCGAGTTCGAGTGGGGTGAGAACGTGTACCGCGCGCGGCAAATGGTCGCGGAGCGAATCGGCAAGGTGCGTTTGCCCGAGCAGGTGGAGCCGCCCGAGCTCGGGCCCATCAGCTCGATCATGGGTGAGATCACGTTCGTCGCGCTCACCGCCGATCCCGAGCTCGTGTCGCTGCGCGAGCTTCGTCGCGTCGCCGAGACCGTGGTCCGTCGAAGTCTGCTGGCGCTGCCGGGCATCTCTCTGGTCACGCCGATCGGTGGAGACGTGCGGGAGTACCAGGTCGAGCTCTCGCCGTCGGCGCTGATGCAACACCAGATCGGCGTGGCGGACGTCGCGAACGCGCTCGAGGAGGTCACGCGCAACCCGGTGGCCGGATTCCACGTCGACCGCGGTCAGGAATATCTCGTGCGCGGCCTGGGGCGCGCGCGTGGGTCCGGGGACCTCGAGGCCGCGGTGGTTCGCGTCACCGATGGAGTGCCACTGATCGTTGGAGACCTCGCGACGGTCTCGGTGGGCTCCCAGCCCCAGCGGGGGACGGCCGCGTACAACACGAAGCCGGCGGTGATCTTGAGCGTCCAGAAGCAGCCCGGCGCGAACACGCTCTTGCTGATGCGCGAGATCGAGACGGTTTTGGATGCGCTGGGGCCATCGCTTCCGGCCGGCGTCGTCATCGAGAAGGAGAACTTCCGCCAGTCCGACTTCATCGAAGCGGCGATCCACAACATCTCGCGGGCGCTTCGCGACGGCGCGATCCTCGTGGTGCTGATCCTCTTTGCCTTCCTGGGCAACGTCCGATCCACGTTCATCTCCGCCGTGGCACTCCCGCTGTCGCTGGTGGTCGGGGTGATGGTGGTGTCCGCGTTCGGAGGGACGATCAACACGATGACGCTCGGCGGTCTCACGATCGCGATCGGGGCGCTGGTGGACGACGCGATCATCGTCGTCGAGAACACGTTCCGGCGCCTCCGCGAGAATCAGACACGTCCGGAGAAAGATCGCCGGTCACCGCTGCGGATCGCATACGAGTCCGCGTCAGGGGTGCTCAACGCGATCTTCTTCGCCACGGTCATCATCGTACTCGTGTTCGTGCCGCTCTTCTTCTTGCCGGGGATGGAGGGGCGGCTCCTGCGACCCTTGGGATTCGCCTACGTCGTAGCGCTCGCGGCGTCTTTGCTCGTGTCGGTGACGGTGACGCCGGTGCTGTGCTGGTTCCTTCTGCGCTCGCCCGATCTTCTCGCGCGACGGACGCCGTGGCTGATGCGTGTCATTCACGCCCGATACGAGAAGGACCTGGATCGTCTCCTCGCGCGTCCCCGCGCGGTCTACGGCATCACTGGAGTTCTCCTCGCGGTGGCGCTTTCGATCCTGCCGTTTCTGGGTCGGAGCTTCCTGCCCCCGTTCAACGAGGGGTCACTCACGGTGTCGGTCGTGAGCGCTCCCGGAATCACGCTCGACGAAAGTGACGAGATCGGGCGAGCGGTCGAAGAGGCTCTCCTCGGGTTTCCCGAGGTGGTCTCGACGAGCCGTCGCACGGGGCGAGCGGAAAAGGACGAGCACGTGCAGGGAGTGAACGCGTCGGAGATGGAGGTCGTCCTGCGGCCCGGTCGCCCCAAGGAAGAGCTCCTCTCCGAGATGCGAGATGCGGTGGCCGCGATCCCGGGTGCGGTGGTGAGCTTCGGGCAGCCGATCAGTCACCGGATCGATCACATGCTCTCCGGGAGCAAGTCGAATCTCGCCGTGAAGGTCTTCGGCCCGGATCTCTCGGTGATCCGCGGACTCACCCGGCGGATCGAGGAGCTCCTGCGCGAAGTTGGGGGTGTCGTGGACCTGAGCAATCAGGAGCAGTCGAGCGTGCCGCAGCTCTTGATCGATTTCGACCGCACGTCCATGGCGCGCCACGGTCTCAGTGCGATGGACCTGGCGGAGATCGTGGAGGCAGCGTTTCAGGGAACCGAAGTCGGCGAGATCGTGGAGGACGGCATTCCATCGCGGGTAGTCGTTCGCCTGCCGGAACGGCTGCGCGAGCACCGGGACCAGCTCGCCGAGCTGCCGGTGACGACGGCGGAAGGTCGCATCCTTCGTCTCGAAGATGTGGCCCGAGTGCGGTTCGACCTCGGTCCGAGCCTCGTCCGTCGCGAAAACGTGCAGCGCGTCGGCGTGCTGACGGCGAACATCGCCAGCTCCGACCTCGTAGGAACGGTGGATCGCGCACGCCAGGCAGTGTCCGACGGAGTCGACCTCCCCGCAGGATACCGAGTCAGCTACGGCGGCCAGTTCGAAGAGGGAGCGAAGAGCGCGCGGACGCTCGTGATGCTTTCGGGGCTGATCGTCGTCGCAATGTACGCGCTACTCTACGTCGCGTTTCGCAACCACCGGCACACGCTCATCGTGCTGGTGAACCTCCCACTGGCGATGATCGGCGGGGTCATCGCGGTGGCGTTGGGGGCGGGGGTCCTCAGCATCGCCGCGCTCGTCGGCTTCATTACCCTGTTCGGAATCGCGACGCGGAACGGCGTTCTCCTCGTGGCCCGGTATCAGGACCTGATGCGCGAGGGTCTGGAGGTCGCGGAGGCGGTTCGGAGAGGGTCACTCGAGCGCCTGGCGCCGGTTCTGATGACGGCGCTGACGGCGGGGCTCGCCCTCGTGCCTCTCGTGCTCGCAGGCGCCAAGCCCGGAAACGAGATACAGAGCCCGATGGGCGAGGTACTGATCGGGGGGCTTCTGACGTCGACCTTCTTGAACGTGGTTCTCGTGCCGGTACTCTTCCTTCGCTGGGGCGGGGGAGCGCTGACCTCGGATGCCTCCACGGAAAAGCTCGACTAACCAAGGGTACTGCATGCCGCTCCAGGGAACCGCCGCCGTCTACGTGACCGCCGTCTCCATCGGCATGCTGCACGGGGTGGAGCCGGGACACGGGTGGCCCGTGGCGGCCGTCTTCGCGCTGAAGAAGCAACATCGGTGGTGGTACGGGATCTGGGCGGCCGTGATCCTCGGAGTCGCTCACCTGACGTCGTCGTTCGTCGTCGTGGCGCTCTACGCTGCCGCGAATCGCGTTTGGGAGCTGGACTCCCTCGCGTGGGTGAACTACGTGGCTGGCGCGTTGCTGCTGCTGATGGCGATCCGGCAGTGGCGTAGCGGCGGACATCACCATCATCATCACCATCCTTCCGCGGAGAAGGCCCAGGGGCGCTCCTACGGGAGCCTTCTCAGCCTGGTGGGGTTCGCCTTTGCCCTGGGGTTCGTGCACGAGGAGGAGTTCGCGATCATCGCGCTCGCGGCCGGAAAGGCGAACGCGTGGCTCGTGATGGGCGTCTACGCACTCGCGGTGGCGGTGAGCCTCGTGCTCCTGACGGTTCTCGCGATCGCGACGCTGAACCGCTTCGAGAGCAAGCTGCACCGGTTCGAGCATCAGCTACCGCGGGTCAGCGCCGTGATTCTGGGATGCATGGGGCTCGCGTACGTCTTTCGGTTGCTCTGACCAGGACGCGGAGTTGACCGGGTCGCCTCCATGCGCTCTCCTACGCGGTGAGGAGGGCGGATGGAGATCGGACTCGTACTCGGAGGCGGCGGAGCCCGGGGGATAGCCCACATCGGTGCTCTCAGGGCGCTGGCGGAACGCGGGCTCGACCCGGTGGCGATCGCCGGATGCTCCATCGGCGCCGTCGTGGGGTCGCTCGTGGCGGCCGGGCATTCGGCGGCCCACCTGGAAGGCATGATCCGCTCCCTCAAGCGACTCGACGTCGTCGACGTCGGGAAACATGGCGCCATCCTGGGCAACGCGCGCTTCGGGGAGTATCTGAAGCCGCACCTGCCAAATACCTTCGAAGAGCTGAAGATCCCCTTCAAGGCGACGGCGGTGGATTGCCAGACGGGGAGCTTGGTCGTGCTCGGCTCGGGCCCTTTGATCCCGGCCGTGCTGGGGAGTGCCGCGACCCCGGGCCTTCTCAGCCCGATCTTCCACGAGGACTGGGTCCTGCTCGATGGGGGAGTTCTGAACAACCTTCCCGTCGACGTCATTCGGGCGATGACCACGCGTCCGGTCGTCGCGGTCGACATCGCCGTCCCCCACAACCGGAAGCTCAACTTCAGCGACAAGCGGAGCCTTCGGGACCGGATCAGCTCGCTCTTCAACCGGCCGCATAACTGGCTCACGATCGAGCTGTTTCTCAAGTCCTTCGACATCCCCGTGCGGCGCGTCACGCAGAGCCTGCTCGCGTTTCATCCGCCCGACGTGCTGGTGCAACCGGACCTGGATCCCGACTTCAAGCGGGAGGATTTTCACCGCGTCGACGAAGCGCTCGACGCCGGATATCAAGCGACCAAGACGGCCCTGGACAACGCAAGTCTGGAACGCTGATGCGTAGGCCCCGTTTACCATAATGTATTCCACATCGAGCGAGCTGGCCCGAACATCTATCCCTCAGGGAGAGACTCGGATGCGCTCAACGCATTCGACATCAGACGCGGCGGTCTTCTCCCGAGCAATCGGTATATCGCCGGGAGCACTACGAGCGTCAGGACGTTGGCCGAGATAACCCCGCCCACGACAACGGTCGCGAGCGGTCGCTGCACTTCCGCTCCGACCCCCGTGTTCACGGCCATCGGCACGAATCCGAGACTCGCGACGAGCGTGGTCATCAGGATGGGGCGCAATCGCCACTCCCGACACCGCCACGAAGCCGACGCCGGCCGACACCGTGAACGGCATCCCGCGAAGCCAGAGCGACAAGATACCGCCGAGCGTCGCGAAGGGCGCGCCTGTAAAAATGATCAGGGCGTCACGGAGAGAGCCCGTGCTCGTGTACAGCAAGAAGAGAATGAGCGTCAGAGCCAGCGGGACGACGATCGACAGGCGAAGCCGCGCACGTTCCATGTGCTCGAACTGCCCGGCAAACTCCAGGAAGTATCCCGGAGGCAGCTCCACCTCTTCGAGGATTCGGTCCCGCGCCTCCTCCACGAAGCTTCCCACGTCTCTCCCGCGGACATTGCACTGGACGACGATTCGCCGGCGCTGCCACTCCCGCGTGATCGTCGAGGGGCCCTCGATCTGACGGACCCGAGCGAGGCGTTCGAGCGGGATCCTCTCTCCCGAAGCGGTGGGGATCAG
This sequence comes from bacterium, assembly GCA_025774865.1. Lineage (GTDB taxonomy): Bacteria > ARS69 > ARS69 > ARS69 > ARS69 > JALGZO01. Next base: position 7,466 of record JALGZO010000052.1, read on the forward strand.
GATACGCCGGACCGCCTCGGGATCGCTTCGATAGCGCTCCGGGAGCCGGACGACGAGATCGAAGCGGCGCTGGTCCTCGCGGACCTCACCGACCTTGGTTCCTCCGAGGGCTTCCACGACCTCGAGAACATGCCGGGCGGACACGCCGTGCCGGGCCACCGCGTCCTGGTCCACCCGCACCTCCAGGACGGGCTGCCCCGTGATCTGCTCGACGTAGACATCGGAGCTTCCGCGAAGCTCCTCGATCACGGCCCCGACCTCGGCGGCTTTCCCACGCAGCACGTCCAGATCGTCCCCGTGGATCTTGATGCCGACGTCGGTGCGGATTCCCGCGATCATCTCGTTGACGCGCATCTCGATCGGTTGCGTGAAGATCAGGCGCATGCCGGGCAGGCCGGACAGCTCCTGGCTCATCAGCTCGACGAGATCGGCCTGACTTCCTGCCCGTGTCCATTCCCGGCGCGGCGTCAGCGTGATGAACACGTCGGAGAGCTCGATGCCCATCGGGTCCGTGGCGACCTCCGCGGTACCCGTGCGGACCCACACCTCGCGGATTTCGTCGGGGTACTTCTCCAGCAGAACCTTTTCGAGCTGGCCTCCGTACCGAACGGACTCCTCGAGCGAGATGCCCGACAGTCGCACCGCGTTGATGACGATGCCCATTTCGGAAAGTCGGGGAATGAACTCCGAACCGATGCGGGTGGCCAGGAGACCTCCGGCGGCCACCAGGAGCATTGCCCCGGCGACGATCGGGCCCGGGCGACGGATCGCCGCGCCCAGCACCGGCCGGTAGATCCGTTTCGCGAGAGCGATGATGCGGGGCTCGCGGTCCTCGGCCTTCGCCCGAAGCATCAAGCTGGCGAGGACCGGCATCAGGGTCAGCGAGAGAAGAAGCGACCCTCCCAGCGCGAACAGCAAGGTCAGCGCCATGGGGCGGAAGAGCTTGCCCTCGATTCCCTCGAGCGTCAGGACGGGGAGGAAGACGATCGCGATGATCAGCTCGCCATACATCGTCGGCTTCCGGACCTCGATCGCGGCATCTCGAACCGTATCCAGCACCGAGCCGCGCCGGTCGGGATCGGCGAGTCGACGGACGCTGTTCTCGATCATGATCACCGAGCTGTCGACGATGAGTCCGAAGTCGATCGCGCCGAGACTCATGAGACTGCCGGCGATCCCGAACCGCAGCATGCCGTTGAACGCGAACAGCATCGAGAGCGGAATCGCCGCCGCGACGATCAGCCCGGCGCGGAGGTTTCCCAGAAAGACGAAGAGAACGGCGATGACGAGGAGCGCGCCTTCGAGAAGGTTCTCCTTCACGGTGTCCAGGACCTGATCGACGAGTTCGGTCCGCTCGTACACGGGCGTGACGTCGACGCCCTCGGGGAGCGTCTCCCGTATCTCCCGGAGGCGCTCCCGGAGGCGCTCCGTGACTTCGTGACTGTTTTCGCCCATCAGCATGAAACCGAGCCCCAGCACCACTTCGCCTTCGCCGGAAGCGGTCGCGGCGCCGCGCCGGATCTCGTGTCCCTCGTGTACCTCGCCGACGTCGCGGATCCTCACGGGGACGCCTTCGTGGGCCGTGACGAAGATGTCTTCGATGTGACGCAACTTGGTGGTGAGTGCCACGCCCTGGACCAACTGCAACTCGCCGGCCTGGACGAGGTAGCCACCCCCGACGTTCAGATTGTTGCTCTCGAGCGCGCCGAACACGTCATCCAGCGTGAGGTCGTACTTGACGAGCCGTGACGGCTCCACGAGGACCTGATACTGCTTCCGCTCGCCACCCCACGTGTTCACCTCCGCCACGCCGGACACGGACCGGAGCCGCGGCTTGATGACCCAGTCGTGAAGCGTCGTGAGCTCCATGAGTGAGTGGCGATCACTTCGTACCAGGTAGTGGAAGATCTCGCCGAGGCCGGTGGCCACCGGGCCCATCTCCGGGTGGTCGATTCCTTCAGGAAGCTCCACCGTCTGGAGCCGTTCCATCACGAGCTGCCGCGCGAAGTAGATGTCGATCCGCTCCTCGAACGTCACGGTCACTTGCGAAAGGCCGAACTTCGAGATCGATCGAACCTCCTCGAGACCCGGCAAGCCACCGATTGCCTGCTCCACGGGAAAGGTGATCTGCTGCTCGATCTCGAGGGGGGAGAGAGCGGGCGCGACCGCGTTGATCTGGACCTGAACCGGAGTCGTGTCCGGGAACGCGTCGATCGGCAGGCGAGACAGGGAGACGAGTCCCGCGACGCCGACGACGAGCGAGACGACGATGACGAGTCCTCGGTGACCGAGAGACCAGGAGATGATCGCGTTGAGCACGGTCCGCCCTAGGTCCCGGGCTGCACTTCGCAGCAGCCGGCCCCGATGCTCCCCTTGAGAAGCTCGGTCTTGAGCAGGAAGCTACCTTGGGTAACTACCTCTTCACCCGGCCGGAGTCCGCGAAGCACCTCGTAGACGGTCCCCGTATTGACGCCCAGCTGCACCTTCCGGGGTTCGTAGAGCACATCCGTACGTCTCACGAATACCACGTTGCAACAGCCCTCCCATTGCACGGCGTTGACCGGTACGACGGTCGCGGAGTAATGATCGCGCACCGCCACGGAGGCCCGCGCGAACATGTTCGCCTTGAGCGCGCCATCAGAATTCCGGAGCTCCGCCCGCGCCGGCAGCGTCCGGGTGTTCGGATCGACGTGCGAGGCGACCCAGGTGATCTCGCCGGGCACGGCCGGCCCGCGCCGCCCATCCACCTGCACCACGACCGGCTGGCCGAGACGGATCTCGGGGATGTCGGACTCGTACACGTCCAGAAAGGCCCACATCGTCGAGACGTCAGCGACGGCGAACAGGGGTTGGCCGGGGCTCACGACCTCGCCGAGAGCCGCGGTCCGCTCCACGATCGTACCCGTGAACGGGGTGGTAAGGACGTAAGTGGGGCTCGTGTCGCGGGTTGTGTCGATTTTCTCGAGTTCATTCGAGGCAAGGCCGAGTCGGAGCAGCTCCTGCTCCGCCCGCGACAGCGCGATACGGCTCCGCGCCAGAGCGGTCTCGGCCTCCAGAACATCCAGTTCGGTGCCGGCCCCCCGGGCGAGCAGATCGGTCTCACGCGAGTGGTTCTGGGTGGAGAAGTCGACCGAGGCCCGTGCTTGGAGATACGCGGCCTTGGCCGCGCCCAGCCCGGTGGAGGTGATCGTGACCAGCCGATCCCCGCGTTCGACCACATCGCCCGGGTCGTGATGGATCTCGGCGACGGTGCCGGAAACCTGCGAGGAGAGATGGGCGTATCGGTCGCCATCGTAGGCGAGTCGGGCATTGCACTCGATCGTCTTCGTGATGGACTGCTGCCGCGCCGCCACCAGTTCGAGGCCCGCGTGGCGCGGGATGTCGGCTGATTCGAACTGAACGACGAGATCCTGGGTGGAGCAGTAGACGTCGGGTGGGAGCTGACTCCGCGGGACATCCTCGGTCGAACGGACCGCGCCGAGCGCCGCTTCGGTCGGATCGCCGAGAGCGGCTCCCTGACGAGACGGATCGAGCTCCGGGTTGCAGATGTAGCACTGTGACTCCGGGCGGTCGTGACCCGCGCACCAGTCTCCGGTCGCCTTGAAGGCGGGGATGAGAGCCGGATTGCACTGGTAGCAAAAGGCCTCCGGAACGTCGTGGCCCCTGCACCAGCCGAGCGATTCGACGAGCTCGGGCTTGCAGAACGGACACTGGGCTTCTGCGATCTGATGTTCCTCGCAGAACGCGGCTGCGGCGGCGCTGGTCTGCGGCGATTCCGACGGGTCGGCGGGTTCGTTCCGCGCGCAGGCGCCGAAGCAAAGCAAAACGAGGGTCAGGGCGGTGAGTATGGTGCGGTTCCCAGGCATCTGTGTCCTCCGGAAGGCAATTCGAGAACGCGCCCGGCGGCGGCCGCCAGCGCGTGATTGTAGCGTGTTCAGACGGAGAAACTCAGATGCGAGGAGGGTGGTCGATCTCGCGCGGGTCGCTTGCCGACGAATGCGCCGACGAGGTGGGGGGAACGACCGATGTGGCGCCCGGCCCGATCATGCCGGCGAGAAGAGCTCCGGTGACGGCCACGCTCCCACCGCAGCAAGGCAGCGGGCAGCTCTGGCATGCGTTCGGGCAGCAGTCATCCCCGTCGCCAGGTGCCTCGGGGCTCGGGGCGGGGGTGGCTTGGTCGCAGCATTCATCGAGTGGAGCGGGAGCGCCGTCCATCCACGCCACGGAGTGGGCCGACATCAGATGACCCGACAGGACCGACGCGAGGATCAGCAGCTGCAGTGTACGAAACAAGCTCTGTGGCTCCACGAGGTTTGCGGACGATGAGTCGAGGTACGTAGAACACACGATTATCGGTGAAGTTGCGGGGCTTCTCAACGGGTTCCTGGCGAGGGGGCCCGGAATCCGTGGTGGACGGATCTTGGTGGATTCACGACCGTGAGCGGAAACCGCGAGTGTGGCGCTGCGGGGTCTGATGCGGAGGCAAGACGGTTCCATGTTGAATGAGCTGGCACCGGGCATCTATTGGATGGGCCCCGACCACGAGACGGACCGGCCAGTCATGGCGGCCATTGCCGGAGAGCAAGCCACCTTGATGGTCGAAGCCGGCAATTCAGTCAAACACGCGCGTCAGTTTCTGAGTGCCCTGGCTACGAAGTCCGTATCGCCGTTGCGTTACGTGGTCATGCCTCACTGGCACTGGGATCACGTGTTCGGTGCGTCGGAGACCGACGTCATCGTCATTGCAACGGAGGAGACGCAGCGGGCGTCGCGGCCTTTCTGAGCGACTGCATCTATCGGAACTTGCACGTTGAACCCAACTACCTCACGCGACGTCGCCTGTTTCCGTTGCTCGATCGCCTGCTGGCGCTGGATGTCGCCCATTACGTGCTGGGACATGACGACGCGCCGCTACCGAGAGCGGCATTCGAGTCACTGGCGCGCGTGTTGAGAACGGCCGGTGAGACGGTAAGGCAATATCAGCGGAACGACAGCGCAATCCGGGATGCACTGTCGGGGTCGGGGACCGATCAGGATTCGTCGAGGGTCTTCGAGTTCGTGAAGGCATTTCAGGCCGGTCTGGTGCACGAGGATTCTTGAAACGGGTCGCTGGGGAGTCCGCCCCTTGAGAGGCCGATCGAGGGGTTGCCGATATTTGGCCATTAGGTAAAATGGCCAAAGATAGGAGCTGTCGAATGGAGCCGAAGACTCGAGCCCGGTTCGAGACCCGTGCCCGGATCATGAAGTCCCTGGCGCACTCGACGCGCCTGTTTCTGGTCGACGAGCTCTCCCGGGGAGAGCGGTGCGTCTGTGATCTGACCGACCTCGTCGGAGCGGACGTCTCGACGGTGTCCAAGCACTTGGCCGTGTTGCGAAACGCCGGGATCGTGGAGGACGAGAAGAGAGGAGCCATGGTGTTTTACCGCCTTCGGGTCCCCTGCGCGCTCGGGTTCCTCGACTGCGTGGAGTCGGTGCTTGCGGAGACCAAGGACCGCGCGGAGGCGGCGCGATGAGTGGCGGCCCCTCTTTTTTGCCGAGGATTTGGCGGTCTGGCCAAACGATCGTCGCCGCCTCGGAGGCCACCCGTCAGCGAGCGGCGTACTGGATGCGGGAAGGGAAGATCGCCGCCGCCTTCGGTCTCGTCTTCGTGGGTTGCCTGCTGCTCCCGGTGGGGAGCGCGCGATTCGACGGCGCCGTCCTCGAAGGATTGCACCTCGTTCGCTGGTATGCGCAAGAGCACGTTCTGCTCTGTCTCGTCCCCGCGTTCTTCATCGCCGGCGCGATCTCGGTGTTCGTCGGCCAGGCGTCCGTGCTGCGCTACCTAGGGGCTCGAGCGAACCGCGTCGTAGCCTACGGTGTCGCTTCGGTCTCCGGGAGCATCCTCGCGGTCTGCTCGTGCACGGTGCTCCCGCTCTTCGCGGGGATCTATCGCCGCGGAGCCGGGCTCGGGCCGGCGACGGCCTTTCTCTATTCGGGACCCGCCATCAACGTGCTGGCCATCGTCCTGACCGCCCGCCTTCTCGGTCCCGACCTCGGGATCGCGCGGGCCGTCGGCGCCATCGGGTTCAGTATCGTGATCGGTCTCTCGATGCACCTCATCTTCCGCGGCGAAGAGCTCGACCGGAACAAGTCCGACGCGACGGTTTCCACGCCGGAAGCGAGCCGGCCGCTCTGGCAGACCTTGCTTTACTTCGGTGCCATGATCGGACTCCTGTTGGCGGCGAACTGGGGAGAGGCGGGGCAGGAGGGCCCGTGGGCTGCGATTCACTCCGCGAAGTGGCTCTTGACCGCGGGATTCGCGATTGCTCTGGGCGTGTTTCTCTCCGCCTGGTTCGGGGCGCGGTGGCGGGAAGTCGCCGCGGTCGCCTCGGTGGTCCTCGTGGCCGCCGTTCTGTTTCCCGCGAAGCCGGTAGCCCCGTTCGTGGCCGGAGTGATCGGGCTCGTACTGCTGACGAGTGGTCGTCCCGGGGAGCTCGGAGAGTGGTTCGACGCCTCGTGGCAGCTTGCGAAACAAATCCTCCCGCTGCTCTTGCTCGGGGTGTTGGCGGCAGGTCTCCTTCTGGGTCGGCCCGGGCACGAGGGACTGATCCCGTCGGCGTGGGTGACGCGGGCGGTCGGCGGCAATTCGCTCACCTCGAACCTGTTCGCGTCGATTGCCGGTGCCTTCATGTACTTCGCGACGCTCACCGAAGTGCCTATCCTGCAGGGGCTCATCGGAAGCGGGATGGGCAAGGGGCCTGCGCTCGCGCTCCTGCTGGCCGGTCCCGCGCTCAGCCTCCCGAACATGCTCGTGATTCGCAACGTGCTGGGTACGCGGAAGACGTTGACGTACGTGATTCTCGTGGTGGTCATGGCCTCGCTGAGCGGGATCGTCTTCGGCCGGCTGGTCTCATAGGAGGACGGAAATGAAGATCCAGGTGCTCGGAACCGGCTGTATGAAGTGCAAGAAGCTCAAGGAGAATGCAGTGAGAGCCGTTGCGGACGTCGGCATCGACTGCGAGGTCGAGAGCGTAACGGATCTCGACCGCATCCTTTCATTCGACGTGATGATGACGCCCGCGCTGGTCATCGACGGGCAAGTGAAGGCGACCGGAGTGGTCCCACCGGTCGCGGACATCGGCGGCTGGATTCGCGAGGCCGACGCCAGCAGAAACTGAAGGTCAGGCGCTGAGGGGCGCGCAGGAGGCGGACATGAATCAGAAGAAGGTGATCTCGGCGGCGCTCCTGGCGTTCGTCGCCGCGAGTGTGCTGTACCTCGTGCTCGGTCAGGCGGGGCGCAGCTCGACCGACGCTCCTGAAGGGTTGTCGCAGAATAAAGCAGCCCGGAAGGAGGCGAATGACGCGAACGTCCGAGTCACCGCGTATTACTTCCATGGAACCGCTCGGTGCAGAACTTGCCTCGCCATCGAGAGTACCGCCCGTGAGGTCCTGGAGTCGGAGTTCGCGGACGACTTCGCGACCGGTGCGATTCGGTGGCGTGCAGTGAACTTCGAACAGCTCGAGAACGAGCACTTCGCGAAGGAGTTCCAGCTGACGGGAGCGTCGCTGGTGCTCGTGAAGGAAGTGGGAGGGCGCCCCGAGCGCTGGGACAAGCTCGAGCAGGTGTGGGAACTGATCGGAGACGATGTCCGCTTCAGTACCTACGTGCTGGATCAGGCGCGCAGCTATCTGAAAGAGTCTTGATGGACTCGATCCTCGTCGCGGCCTCAGCGCTCTGGCTCGGGGTGATGACGTCGGTGAGTCCGTGTCCGCTCGCGACAAACGTCGCTGCCATTTCCTTCGTGGGACGACGCGTCGGGAATCCGCGGCAGGTGCTTCTGGGCGGACTCATGTACACGGCGGGCCGGTCTCTCGCGTACGGGCTACTCGGAGCGCTGCTCGTCTTCAGTCTGCTCTCGGCATCCACGGTATCGCTGTTTCTCCAGAAACACATGAACCGCATTCTCGGACCGGTTCTGATCTTGGTGGGAATGGTGCTGCTCGACCTCTTGCCGATTCGGCTCCCGGGACGCGGGCCGGGCACCCGCGCGCAGGGCTGGGCGGAAAGCGGAGGAGCCTGGGGCGCGGCGGCCCTGGGGATCGTGTTCGCGCTGTCCTTCTGCCCGATCTCGGCGGCGTTGTTCTTCGGAAGCCTGATTCCGCTCGCGATCCAGCACGAATCGGCTCTCCTCGTGCCCTCGGTGTACGGTCTCGGCACCGGTCTCCCGGTCCTCGCTTTCGCGCTCGCCCTGGCCTTGGGTGCGGGATCGGTGGCGGGGATCTTCCGGCGAGTGTCGCAGGTGGAACGGTGGGCCCGGCGCGTGACCGGCGTCATCTTCGTCGGGGTCGGCGTCTACTACTGCTTGGTCTACGTCTTCGAGGTGTTCGCGTAGCGCGCGAAGGCTGGAGTCCGTGCGTGCGGAGACGGCGTCGCGTCGATTGTCCCGCGTCCGCTCCTAGGTCGCGATGCCCAGCAGCTCTCGTGTGTCGTCCAACAGCTTCTTCGTCTTCCGCCGCATGGAAAAGGGTGCAGCTACCACGCGACATTGCTCGGACATCTTCGTCTTCCAGTCTTCTTTGATCGCCGTGATCACGGCTTCGGCCAAGTTCCGACTGAAGACCTGCAGATCATCACTCTCCGGAACCAGATAGCCAACGTCTTTGGTCACGAAGTCTCTCGGCCCACCCGAATCCGCGCCGACTACAGGCACTCCGCACGCCAGGCACTCTATCAACACCATCCCGAAGGGTTCCGCCTTCGAAGGGAACGTGCCCACGCTCGCGGCGGCGAATAGCTTCGCCAACTCCGGCTGCATCAAGGGCCCCACGAAAAAGGTGTTCCTGTTCCCGAGGGCTTCGTTCAGATTCTGCAGCTCGATGTTGTACTCCTCCTTCTGCTTTCCGACGATCAGCGTGAGAACCTCATCGCCAAACTCCGCCTCCCAAAGCCGTGCTGCGTGCAGTACGGCATCGATTCGCTTCCATGCGACGAATTGCCCGACAAATACGATCATGTGCTTGTAGTCGGTTCGGACGTCAAACGTGTTCGCTTCGGTCAATCCAAGATGTTTCAACGCGACTTCCGCCAACACGTCCGCCGGCTCCGCTTCCGGATCGTGGACAAAGCAGGGGTTGTAGCCAGGATTCGCCAGGATGAATCGCTCCGGGTCGAACCGAGGAAACAGTCTGGAGAACTCATCCATGTTCTCCTCGGAAATGGCGTACGCGAGATTCACGTTTCCAGGCTTCGTGCAATCGTCGAAGATTGCCAGTTCCGTGAGCTGTTTGTGGAACGAAGAAGGCCATTTTCTTTCGTAGCCCGCCGGGGCGCCGGGACCTCCCGAATCGATCAGTGAGGTCTCCCGCATTTCGTTCCGCATCATGATCATGGCGGTGCCATGCAGGAACGTGACGATTGGCGGAACCGAAAGACCGTTCGCGATCCTCCTGTCCATCACTGCCTTTGCGATGAGGCAGTTGATGCATGCGTGGTGAGCGATGAAGAGCCCGATTCTGGCGCCGCCCTCGAGGGTGTCCTCTATTGCCAACATAAATTCGTAAACGAGTTTCTCGTGGTCGGCGATGAACTTGCTCACATACTTCTCGCTGACTCCCGACCATCGGTGGCCGTCAGCATGACTGTACTCTGGCACCTCGGAGTCCATTTCGTAGATCCTGACGTCGTTCCGGTTCAGGTCTCTGTTTCTCTGGCGAGCAAATCCGGACGGAAACACGGAATAGCTGGCCACTCCATCCATAGAGTTGAAGACCTCGTGCTGCGCTTGGTGCAGTATTCCCGATCCCGAAGTCGCCTCCGCCGGAGATTGCCAGGGATAAGATCCGAGCTGAAATATGACGAAGTTCCCGGACGGTTCGGTGGCGCTTTCCGCATCGGAGACGTGGGCAGAAGGCCGACGCGTAGAGATCTCTCGCTCACTCATGGATGCTCCGAGTGCCTGGCCCACTCCCGCAAGGGATTGGCCTGCAAGTCATTGGGTCTTCAGGTTCGTTGGCCCTTCCGCAACGCCGCAGTCTACACGATCCTCCGGGAAGAGGAGGAACTCGCGGCACTACGTCGCGACCTGGCGTGGCTTCGTCTACTATGTGGCGTGACCGACGTGTTCCTCCGTCGGCTCGGCGGCCGCGACATCCGGGCTCGGGAGGCTGCATAGTTGAGAGTTCTGGTGACAGGCGCGACCGGTTACATCGGCGGTCGTTTGATCTCTCGGCTTCTCGAGCGTGGTATCGAGGTGCGCGCCCTGGTACGCAACCCCAGCCACGCCTCAGGGCGTTCTTGGGCCGGCGGAGTCGAGATGTTCCGTGGGGACCTGCTCGATCCGGAGTCGCTCGATGGCGCCTTCGAGGGCATCGATACCGCCTTCTATCTGGTTCATTCGATGTACTCCGGCGAGCGCTTTGCCGAGCGCGACCGGCGGGCGGCCGAGAACTTCTGCCGTTGCGGTTCGGGACTGTCGCACGTGATCTACGTCGGCGGCCCGCTCCCGCGAGCCTCGGCGAAACGCCGGCGTCGCTCGTCGCGGCACCTGGAGAGCCGGGCGGAGACGGGTCGCGTTCTTGCCCGGCATTTCGCGACGACGGAGCTGCGGGCCGGCCCGATCATCGGATCGGGGTCGGCCTCCTTCGAGATGCTGCGTTACTTGACCGAGCGGGTGCCGATCATCAGCGTGCCTCGCTGGGCCCGCAACGAGGTGCATCCGATCGCGATCCGCGACGTGCTCTCCTATCTGGTGCTGGCCCTGGAACGCGGTCCGTGTGGTGTCGTGGAAATCGGCGCGGACGCACTGTCGTATGAAGAGATGATGCTCGGTTATGCGCGTGCGCGTCGCTTGAAGAGGTTCATCCTACGCGTCCCGCCTCTCTTGCCGACCTGGGCCGGTGCGAGTTGGATCGGGTTGCTGACGCCGATTCCCGTCGCCGTCGTCCGGCCGCTGGTGGAGAGCATGATCGAGCCGCTGAGAGTCCACGGGTGCCGCGCCAGAGAGCTCTTTCCCGAAGTGAAACCGATCAGCTACGCGGAGGCCCTGAGGCGCGCTCTCAAGAGTGTCGAGGAGCAGTCGGTCGCGACCCGGTGGAGTGGCGCGATGCCCGCCGAGAGCACCTACGAGTACCGCGACTCCGAGGGAATGGCGCGGGAGGTGCGCACGCTGTTCGTGGGTGTCCCACCCGAGGTTGTCTTCGACACCGTCGCGGGGCTCGGTGGCGACCGGGGATGGTTGACGTGGCGGTGGGTGTGGTGGACGCGAGGCTTGATCGATCGCCTCCTGGGAGGGGTGGGTCTTCGTCGGGGCAGGCGCCACCCTGACCGCCTGTTGCCCGGCGAGACCGTGGACTTCTGGCGCGTCGAAGCCGTGGAGCCCGGGCGTCTTCTGCGTCTGCGCGCCGAGTGGAAGCTGCCGGGGCACGCTTGGTTGCAATGGGAAGTGACACCGCAGTGGGGCGGCACGCGGCTCGTCCAGACGGCGGCCATCGCCCCCCGTGGCCTCGCAGGCATCTTGTACTGGTACTCGCTCTATCCACTCCACGGGATGATTTTCACGAGTTTGATCAAGGCAATCGGGCGCCGGGCGACGAGGCGCGAGGCGGATGCTCGTCGTACTCGGCGCCTGTCCGGTGACACCGCTCCTCCCGCCAGCCACCGGAGCCTCATCGGCGACCTGCGCGCCTTTCTCGTCAAGCGCCCGGCCGTCCCCACGCTGATCGAGTTCGATTCGATGGAGGAGCGCGAGAACTACAGCCGCCGCATCATTCAGCGCGTCGGGATCGACGTCAGCCAATACTCCATTCTGAATCTGCACAAGATCGGCGTGGACGTGCCCATCAAACACGTCTTCGAGGAAGCACTCGGCTGGAATGGAAGCTCGTCGTGCTGGCCGAGCCGTCTGGCCACGGCCGAGCGTGTCGGTGGCAAGCTCGACCAGATCAGGATCCTCCCGATGGGGATCCGGAAGCTGCCCTTCGGCAACGAGGCGCGCCTGGGCTGGAAGATCGCCTCGCTCTTTGATCTGACTGCTCTGAAGATCCAGCGCACGCCATCCGCAACGGACCCTGACAGCGCGCGCTACCTGCTTTACTCCTGCAGCGGTGGCTATCCGATCGGCGTATTCGTGCTCTACGCTCGGTCCTCGATGGTCGAGCAAGGGGAACTCGAGATGACCCAGGTGTTTCTCGGTGTGGGGTTCGACTTCTACGGGAAGGAACACTTGTCTCGCTTCCGTCCCATCAGCAGTCTATGGGAGGCGGTGCACAACCGGGTGACCGCCAACGTGCTGAATCGGTTCAAGCAACTTTGCGAGTGGCGCTTCGAGAAGATGCAGGCGGGAGATCGATGACGGCTCCTGGGCCGCACGTCTTCGGCTACGGCCCCGGCCGCGCGCGTTGCGCCAGCGAGACGAAACGCGGAGAAGAGACTCCCATGGACATCGCGGTGCGGTGGTGAACGAGGAGCTCTCGGTCTCGGTGAAAGACCAGATCGTGGGGATCCTCGCCTACGGAGCGACGCCGGTGAGTTCCGTGGAGGCGTTTCTCCACGGGAAGGAGAAGCGCTCGGTTCGTGAGGTGATCCGGGCCTATCCGGATCTCTTCGAGGTGTTCGAACGCGGATTCCCGGAGACGGGCCCCAAGATCCTCTGGGTCCGGTTGAAGCGGCCGGGTGCCGGCCCGCGGAGCGCCGACGCAGACCCACGTGAAACTTGACCCGGATGGCGCCGGGTCGACCGACGCCGCGGCCCGTAGCCCCCAGGCGAGGTCAGAGCGCTCGTCCGGTATTTCGTACGAGATCGTGGACGTTCGAAACGTCCGTCACCACGTCGGTGACGAGCGCGGGACGCGTGGAGAGGATCGCGTCGAGCACCTCACCGTGAGGTTCCAGACAGCGGCTGCAGGGCCCGAGCACGAAAAGCACGTCGACGTTGCCGGCGATCAGCTCGGGAAGCTGCCCGAGGTCGACGAGCGTGTTCGTGCGAAAGTCGAGCCCCGCTTCCTCCATATCGATCGGCCCCTCGCTGGACATTGGCTGCCAGAGGAGGTCCCCGACGGTTCCGAGCTCGTTGAGCTTCTTCAAATCGCTCGACTGGGTCTTGGCCATGTAGCCCTGAAAAGGACCGTGCTTGTCGGCCCAGCTGCCTCCGCCGGTGACGATGATGTGGATCTCTTTCGCGCGCTCGTACACCTGGCGGATCGCGGCGAAGCGCTCGAGGTCCCGACGCAGCCCAGTCTCCACGAGCCCCGGCGCCGGGAGCCGGATGAACGAGACGTCGACGTTCAGCGGCTCCTGGAGGAAATACGTGACGAAGTTATTGGGATCCGACTCGAAGTGCTCCTCGTCGAATGCCGCGACCATCGCGTGGAACACGATTCTCTCCGGGTTGTCGGCGGAGGGGGTGCGGAGATCTTTCGCGAGTTTCTGGGCGACTCGCCGGAGCATCCGACCCCCGGCGAAACCGATGTGGACCGGATCGTCTCCGTTGCGGCAGCACCGCCGAATCATCTCGAGCAGTTTGTCGGCGGCGCGGGCCGCGATATCGTCGATCATGGGTGAGGCGACCACCGTCATCTGTTCGCGGCGCCAAGAGTAGAGACGCGCGAGTTTCTCCGCGAGGTCGACCTCGAGCGGGGGCGCGAACTCCAGCCATCCGTCCTGCGCAGCTCGGCGAATCAACCGCCACGCATCCTCTCGATGAAAGTAGGGCGCGTAGCGGGAATAACGCTCGTCCTCCTCGATGAGCTTCTTGATCTCGACCGGCTTCTTCCCGTGAAGAAACAAGCGACAGATGAGCGAGATGACTTCCCGCCGTTCTCGAGCCTGCATGAACTTCTCGGAGAAGATGTGATCCACGCGCTCATCGGCGACCAGCCTCGATCTTCTCGCCTTGCGTTTCGCGTTCGCATGGTTCTTCACCTTCGCTCCCCCCGGGCGCTCCTTCGTCTCGATTTTCGTCGATTCGGGCGGCTGCACATTCGCCCTCTTCCTGGCTCGCGGTCGTGGCTCTCGAGGCATGACGTAACTCTCCTGTGCTACAAAC
>JALGZO010000053.1 GCA_025774865.1 bacterium
GACGTCACGGAAGGTAGCGGCGCCGACGATCGCGGCTACGGAATGGAACGGTCCCGTCCAGATGCTGAAGAACGTGGTGCGCGACCGCGGGAACTGGATCGGCTTCCGCGTCCGAGAGCGTTCGGGCGCCGATGCGCTCGGCGCCACGATCATTCTCGAGGTCGGGAGCCGGACGATCCAGCGCGACGTTCTTCCCGGTCAGAGCTACCTTGCGGCCAGCGACCCACGTGTGCACGTGGGGCTGGGAGCCCCGGAGGGGGTGCGCCGGGTTCGCGTGCGCTGGGTGGACGGCGAGGTCGAGGCGTTCGGGGACTTCGACGCCGGCGCGTACCATGAGGTCGTCCGCGGGCGAGGAGCGCGGCGCTAGGGCCGGGGAGTTCCCGCATGTCGAGCGAGGGGAACAGCCCCGGCTGGGTGTTGCAGCAGAGCCTCCGCGCGCTCATCGCGCTCGCCACTCGTCAGGGTCTGGTGCAGGGGCTGAATCTGATCGGCAGCGTCCTGCTCGCGCGACTTCTCGTGCCCGGCGAATACGGCGTCTACGCGATCGTCCTCTTCTTCATCGGGCTCCTGGCGCGGCTCGCGACGTCGGGACTCGGAGCGAATCTGATCCGGCAGAGCGAGGAGCCGGCGGACATCGACTACCGGGCGGTCTTCACCGCCCAAGCGGTCCCGGTCGTACTGCTTGCCGCGGGGCTCGGTCTCGGTGCGCCCGTCGTCGCGGGGCTCTATGACCTCCCCGACGGCGGCGTGACTCTCATGCAGCTTCTCGCCGTCTCGTTTCTCGTCTCCTCGTTGACGACGATCCCGATCAACCGTCTCGAGCGGCATCTCCACTTTCGGCAAGTCGCGCTGATCGAGGTCCTGCAGACTCTCGTGTTCCAGGGGACGGCGGTGATCCTCGCGTGGCGGGGGTACGGCATCCTGAGCTTCGGCTTCGCGGTGATCGCGCGCTCCGTGACCGGTGCGGTCACCGCGCAGCTCGTCTCCCCGTGGCGTCCGGGGTTCACGCGCGACGGCGCGACGATTCGGCGGCACGCCCGGTTCGGGGTCGTCTTCCAGGCGACGTTCCTGGTTTCAACCGTGAAGGACAGCATCACTACCGTCTTCCTCGGGATGCTCCTCGGCACGGCCGCAGTCGGGTACGTGGGATGGGCCCAGATGATTGCGTCGTACCCGGTTCTGGTGTTGATGGCCACGCAGCGGGTGTACCTACCGGCGTTCTCTCGCTTGCGCGAGCACCCCGAGCTGCTCAAACGCGTCGTCGAGGCGGCGCTGCAGTTCGCGAACGCATGCGCGGCACCGTTCGCCGTCGTCTCCCTCGTTTTGATCGAGCCCATCACCACGATCGTGTTCGGAGAGAAGTGGCTCGAAGCGCTCCCCCTGTTCTACCTCCTCTGGGTCGCCAATCTGTTCGTGCCGAGCGTGACCCCGTTGTTGAGCCTCCTGTACGCACTCGGTGAGCCAGGCCTGGTGCTGCGATTCGCCCTACTCTGGGCCGCGGCCACGTGGATCCTGGGCATGCCGCTCATTCTGTGGCAGGGAGCGATCGGGTTCGCGATCGCCAATGCGCTGGTGCAAGGGACCAGCTTCCTGCTCTACTCCGTGGTGAAGCGGAGGCTCGCCATCCGGATCCTGCCGTTCGCCCTTCCGATCTGGGTGATCGCGGGCGTGCTCGGGGCCGGGCTCGCCGCCGTCCAGGCTGTCCGCCCCGCGGCGACCGGTCTCGATCTGGTGCTGTACGCGACCTCCTTGATTGGCGCCTTCGCCGTCGGCGTGGGGCTGCTCTACCGCGATCGCGTGGCGAAGGTCGTTCGGGTCTTGAGGGGAACGTCATGAGCGTCTCGATCTCTGCCGTGCTGATCGTGCGGAACGAGGAGCGGAACCTGCCTTACGCGCTCCGGTCCGTCCTCCCCTGGGCGGACGAGGTTCTCGTGGTGGACATGCACAGTGAAGACCGCACGCGAGAGCTCGCCGAGACGTTCGGCGCGCGCGTGCTTCTGCACGAGGTAACGGGATTCGTCGAGCCGGCTCGGGCGTTCGCCCTCGAACGCTGCCAAGGGACGTGGGTGCTGCTCCTCGACGCGGACGGGCTCGTGCCCGCGCCGTTGAGTCGTCGACTTCGCGCGATCGCCGACGGCGATGAGGCAGACGCGGTCGTGATCCCGCGCGCCAACTTCCTGCTCGGCCGTCGTCTGGGACACTCCGGCTGGGGCCCTCATCAGGACGTTCAGCTACGCTTCTTCCGGCGCGGGACGGTTCGCGTCACTGACCGAATCCACGAAAAGCCCGCACCGACCCCAGGGGCGCGCGTCCTGAAGCTGCCGCCGACTCCCGAGCACAGCCTGGTCCATTTCAACTACGTCGATCTCGCGCACTTCCTGGAGAAGCTCGATCGCTACACGACGATCGAAGCCGACCAGGCTCACGCTCGGGGAGAATCGCTCGGTCTGGGGACGTGTGTCGTCCGTCCCGTGCGCCGATTCCTCGGGAAGTACGTGCGCCAGCAGGGTTGGCGCGACGGATGGCGCGGCTTCGTTCTCGCCGTCTACCAGGCGTTCTACGAGTTCGCCGCCGGGACGAAGCGGATCGAGCGTCGGCGCGTCGGCTCGGCGGACGAAATCGACGCGGGATACCGTGACGAAGCGGAACGCATTCTTCGGGCTTACGACGAGGATGCGGCCTCCCCGGACGGTGGCGCCCGGCCGGCCTCCCACCTGGACTCCGAGAGCCCGAGGAGCAGCCAGAGCATGTAGTTGTTGGGAATGCTCCCGACGGGAAGAAACATCCCCTGAACCCAGAAGGCGGCTCCGGCGGCGAGGATGGCGCTCCGGGGCCACGGCGTTCCGGACTCCGGTCTCGGAGCCGCCGATCGTCGGCAGTTTCGAAGAAACAGCACGACGAGTGCGCCGTAGAGGATCGCACCCGGGATACCGAGGGCCACCATCCGGTAGAGAAAGTAATTCTCGGGGGCCGGAGGCACCGTCTTCTCGCGCGACATCTGGTACTCCCCTTGACCCAGACGCGAGATCCCTCCCCAGCCGACGCCGATGATGGGGTGGTCGAGCCACGCGCGCAGGCCTTGCTGGTACGTGATGATCCGGGCGGGCGCCGACGTCGTCGCCCCCGTCAGGAGGCCCGTGACTCGGACGACGAGTGCCTCGGGTGCGAGCGCCAGCCAGGCGACGAAGAACACCGGCACCAGTGCGACGACACGCCGGCGCCGCCCGACGACGAGTGCCATCACGACGGCCGTTGCCACTCCGATCATGCCGCTCACGGAATACGTGTACTGGTTGCAGAGGGCGGCCGCCGCCGCGAGTCCGAGAAGCGAGAGCCGCGCGACCGTACCCCGGACGACCGCCAGGAGACCGACGGCCAAGCCGACGGCCATCGACAGCGCCTGGGAGAGGTGCAGGGGATGGTCGTAGGTCGAGAAGATGCGCACGCGGGGGCGTCCGGAAGCGTCGTAGGCGAGCGGCACATCGGCCCAGTCGGGGAAATAGCCGGCCTCGACGGGAATCGTCGATTGCTGGAACCCGTAAACGATCGCCGGGACCATCCCCACGAGGAAGACGGTCAGCGAGGCCACCGCGGCCTCACCGGTGCGGACGAGCCT
>JALGZO010000054.1 GCA_025774865.1 bacterium
GCCCGGGGAGCGGATCAGTACCGGTAGAACTCCGGCTTGTAGGGACCCCCCACGGGAATCCCGAGATATTCCGCCTGCTTCGGCGTGAGCTCGGTCAACCGGACGCCGAGCTTCTCCAGGTGGAGCCGGGCTACCTCTTCGTCGAGATGCTTCGGTAGCACGTAGACACCCACCGGATACTCCTCGTGCTTCGTCCACAGGTCGATCTGGGCCAGCACCTGGTTCGTGAACGAGCTCGACATCACGAACGACGGGTGACCGGTGGCGCATCCGAGATTCACGAGACGACCCTCGGCCAGCACGATGACGTGGCGGCCACTCGGCATCGTCCACCGGTCGACCTGCGGCTTGATCTCCGTCTTCACGGCTCCGTGGGACGCGTCTTTTCCACGAGGTGCCGGCCGGTGATGACGTCGCAGCAGCCGGTCGCGGTGACGAAGATGTCGCCGACCTGGCTCGCTTTGTCCATCGTCGTGACTTCGTAGCCTTCCATGGCCGCCTGCAGCGCGATGATCGGATCGATCTCGGTGATCAACACCCGGGCGCCGAGGCTGCGCATCGAGTGGGCGCAGCCCTTGCCCACGTCGCCGTAGCCCGCTACCACGACGACCTTGCCCGCCACCATGATGTCGGTGGCGCGCTTGATACCGTCCGCGAGCGACTCCCGGCAGCCGTACAGGTTATCGAACTTGGACTTCGTGACGGAGTCGTTGACGTTGATCGCGGGCGCCTTCAGCTCCCCCGCCTCGTTCATCTGGTAGAGGCGGCGGACTCCCGTCGTCGTCTCTTCGGTGATGCCGCGGATCCCCCCGAAGTGCTCCGGGTACTTGTCGTGCACCATCTTCGTGAGGTCTCCGCCGTCGTCGAGGATCATGTTCAGCGGCTGTCCGTCGTCGAAGACGATCGTCTGCTCGATGCACCAGTCGTACTCGGCCTCCGTCTCCCCCTTCCACGCGTAGACCGGGAAGCCGGCCGCCGCGATCGCGGCCGCCGCGTGGTCCTGCGTCGAGAAGATGTTGCAGCTCGACCACTGAACCTCGGCCCCGAGCTCCTTGAGCGTTTCGATCAAGACGGCGGTCTGGATCGTCATGTGAAGGCAGCCGGCGATCCGCGCTCCGGCGAGGGGCTTCTGGTTTCCGTACTTCTGGCGGAGAGCCATCAGCCCGGGCATCTCGTTCTCCGCGAGCTCGATCTCCTTGCGGCCCCACTCGGCCAGGGACATGTCCGCGACCTTGTAGGCCGGCTTGTTCGTGGTCGTGCTCACCCGTTCCTCCTCGGTTGATGAATGGTTCCGTTCCCGCTACTGCGAGCGGCCGCGACGAGCCAAACCGCCGGTCGCGGGCCGCCGTTCTCGGTCGGAAGTCGCTCCGTCCGGACCGACTCGAAGCCGGCCGCGAGCAACCACTCGCGAACGTCCTCCGGACGAAAGCCGGGCCACCTCGCCCCCAGCGATTTCCAGAAGCTCTCGTCGTCGTGCTCTTCGAGATCCGCGATCACGAGCCGACCGCCGTGCGAGAGCCCCCGCCGGATCTCGCGAAACACGGCCGGCGGGTCCGCGACGTGGTGCAACACGAGGTTCGCGACCATCGTGTCCGCCTCACCATCGGAGAGCGGCAAGTGCTCGAGCTGGCCGAGTCTGAGCTCCGTGCGGGCGAGCTCCGACTCCTCGGCCCGGCCCCGAGCGATCTCGAGCATCTCGGGAGAAGCGTCGATCCCGATCACGCGCCCGAACGCAGGCCCGAGCCGCTCCAGGAGCACCCCGGTTCCGGTACCGAGATCGACGACCGTTTCGCCGTCCCCGACGAGCTCCAGCAGCCGATCCACGTGCCGGGGCGGCCCCAGCGCGCGATCGCGGCGGCGATCCCATCCCTCGGCGGCCTTCCCGAAGAACACGGAGGTGGCTTCCCGGCGCTGCCGCAGGACGCGCTCGACCGCCCGGGCGTCCGGACCCTCCTCGTCCCACCTTCCCCGGAGAAGCGAGAGAAGCTCGTCCGGGAGGACGTCCGCTTCCCGGGCTCCTCCCTCTCCGTCGGTCACCCGGAGGGAGTAGTAGGCCCAGGTTCCGGCCCGACGGACGTCGACGAGGCCTGCCTCGGACAGGAGCCGCAGGTGACGCGAGACCGTGGACTGCCCCACCGCGAGGATCTCGGTCAGCTCCGCCACGTTGAATGGCCCGGCGCAGAGGACCCGCAGAATCCGAAGCCGGTTCGGATCGGCCGCCGCTTTCAGAATGCGCAGGATCGCTTCCATCGCCGTGCCGTCGCCCTCGAGGCTCGAGCCGCACTGTATCGCTGAATCTCGATGTACGAATATAGTTGCCGCGGGCGGCCATGTCAACCCGGGACCTTCCGATACGGTCGGTTGAATTGCCCTACGAGGCGGATTTCGCGGCCTCGATCAGCACGCAGGTCGTCTCGGCCTCGGCCGGGGTCGCCATCGAGGCGCGCGCGAGGCGGAGCAGATGCGGCAGATCATGCTTCCAGACCCACTCACGGGCGCGCCGCGAGAGCTGAGGCCAAGGTGCCAGGTGGCGAGAGGCGAACCAGATCGCGGCCTCGTCCGTGAGGTAGCCCCGCATGCGGACGTCGACGAACCCGGCCGCCCGGAGCCGTTTCTCCCATGGGCGCCAGGGCCAGAGGTTGTGGTGTCCGAAGATGCCGTTCAGCCGCTCGGAGAAGCGATCGCCGTAGCGTGAGCGAAACGCCCGGCTCAGCCCGTCGGTGGGAACGGTGAATACGAGCTGACCGGCCGGCCGGAGTGCCCGGGCGGCGGAGGCGAGCGCCTTCTCGACCGGCACCACGTGCTCGAGAGTGGAGTTCGAGAAGATGGACGCGACGGAGCCGTCGGGAACCGGGAGCGGTTCACGGATGTCCGCATGCGAGAGCTTCGCGTAGACCGTACGGTCGCAGTGCTCCAGGGCGTCCGCGTCCCCCTCGATCCCGTGGTCGATCTGGCCGCGGACGAGGGCACCGAAGACCCCGTCGCCGCAACCCAGATCCACGATGGGAGCCGGGAGCTCTCGGCACAGGGGCTCCAGGAGGCGCCACTCGACGGTCCGCCAGAGCGAACGGTGGGGGTCGTGGATATTCAGGTACGATTCGCTCCCGGCCTCGATCCGTACCGCCTTGATGTGGCGGTGGCCGCCGGGCAGCGAACCCCCGGGCTCGGCTCCCGCGGGGCCGCGGCGTCCGGACAGAAGCTTGGCCGTGGCGGTCGCGGACCGAACCGCGGAGTCCACGAATAGCTCGAGCATACCCATGGGAGAGGACACGCCCGCATTGTCCGTGCTCGCGTAGACGAAGGCAAGCGGTCAAGCTGCCGCTCGTGAGCTCGGAATCTCCCGAGCCTCCGAATTCCGGACGTGGTAAGGGTGGCCCATGAGCCGCACCGTTCTCGCCGTTCTCGGCACCGTCTTCGGTCTGCAGGCGATCCGAGCGTTCCTGCCGCTGCTCGTTTACGTACTGCGCGATCACAACGGTCTTTCGACCGGGACGCTGGGCGGGATCGCCGCCGCCGTATTCGCGACCGGGTTCCTGATGCCCGTCCTCGTCGCGCGTCTCGGTCCTCGCCGCGCGCTTCCCGTCGCGGTGCTCGCGCTGGCGATCGCGCGGAGCCTGCTCCAGGTCGCGTCGGACCACCCGATCGTCGCCCTGGGCGTCGCCGCGATCATGGTCGTGACGTTCCTCGCGTTTCTCGCCGCGCTGTCCCGTGATCCGGACACGTCGCCGGCTCTGGGGGCTCTCCTCGGCGGATTCCTCGACACCGTGATTCACGCCGCCGCCGGCACGCGCGACCTGCACTGGGGGGGAAC
>JALGZO010000055.1 GCA_025774865.1 bacterium
ACGAGGTGTCCGACCACCTGCTTGAGCGTCCATTTGTCCGGAGCGTACCGGTAGGCAGCCTGCTCCTCGGAAACGTAGCGAAGAAGATCGAGCGTCGCGAGGTGTTGGTCGCGCAAAACCACCAC
Organism: bacterium; assembly: GCA_025774865.1. Lineage (GTDB taxonomy): Bacteria > ARS69 > ARS69 > ARS69 > ARS69 > JALGZO01. The sequence continues at coordinate 126 of JALGZO010000055.1, forward strand.
GATATCGTCATCCGGCACGAGTCGGACGTAGGTGTCATAGTAAATATCGTACTCGGTCTGCGCGGGTCGTCTCGTCGAGCGATCAATCATGTCTCGACCTCATTCTTCAGTGCTTGGTTCATGGCTTCGAACCCACGGCGCGTCTTCGTATCCAGGGTCTTTGCGAGCAGCGGCACCAGAATGCCCCGAAATCTCTCCCGGTGCACGAACCGGGTGCTCCCCGTATCGAGGGGCTCGAGCTCGAATACGTGCTCACCGTCGAACACGCCCGGGACGAGAAGGCGCCCGATCCAACGCAGCCGCCGGTTCGGACTCACTTCGAGAACCGTCGGGCGGAACGTCATGGGCTCGTCTCCCGGGGGCGCGAGCTCGACCGTGAGCGTCGCACCGGTCCGGAGCTCACCCTCGAACCGCCGGATGAACGGGTTCCAGCGTGCGTGATCGGGCAGCGTGGTCAAAACGGCCCACACTCGCTCCGGCGGGGCGTCGATCCCGATTTCCGTTCGGAGCTCCTTCGGCGCCGACACGGCCCAGACGGCGTATGCGAAGATCACCGCGACGAGCCCGATGGCTACTCGCTTCAGATCGCCCCCCTTCGCTTGCGCCGGATCCTAGCAGTCCGGCGCTGTTTCGTGCGGCAAGATTGCCGGGATTCGACGGTCAGGGCGATTCGGTCAGCTCCGTTCCGAAGAGCACGATCTCGTCGTCGGCGATCTGGGAATCGTGGTCCACGGTGATCTTCGTCGGGTAGGAAAGCACGTCGTCGTACTCGACCGTCAACGTCTCGACGTCTTGCTCAGCCTTGTCGAAGATGAACTGGAACATCTCGTCTACGGTCCGCGCGAGGCTGAGGCTGAGCGGATCCAGATCCTCGCCCGTGTCCGCGTCGCGCCCGCCTGAGACCACGCCGTCGACGACATCGATGTACGCATCCATGAGAGGACAGAAACACGAATGACGGTATCGAAACGTGTACGAGACGATTTGCTGCGCCTCCCACGCCGCCTGCTTCTCTTCGGCGGCGCGGACCACGTCGCTGGGCTGCGAATCTCCGTTGCTCGAGCAACCGGTGGCGAGGCTGACGATCAGCGCGGCGGCGACTCGCTTCACTGAGATCATCTTCTCAGACCGCCTCCAGGAACCAGATGTCCGGTGCTTCACGCCTCTCCCTCCGTCGACAATCGATTCATCCCGCCTCGTCCGCAGCGCTCGCGGATCCGACCGGCTCGGCGCGAGGGGCTTCGCCGGCCAGCCTCATCGGTCGTTCCTCCTGTTCCAGTGGCCTCGGGTCAGGCGAGCCGCAGCTCCGGGAGTGGCTCCGTCTCTGTCACGAAGTGCCGTACCCACCGCAGCCCCTCGACGAGACCGCGGTACGTCAAACGCCGTTCGGCTTCCTCGGCCCGGAAGTTCACGAGGGTCTCTGCCCGAGTCCGAACTCGGAGTCGAGGAACTCCTTGGCGCCGTCGGAACCGGTGATGCTCACGACGATTCCGTCGGGACCGCCACCGACCGCGAGTCTCAAGAACGAGCAGCACCGCCGCTCGTAGCCGACGAGCTCTTCGATCTCGTTCCGGGAGACGCCTTCGCTCACCGTCACCCGGTAGCCGCCCGGAACGTCGTCGACGGCCTGAATTCCCCCCCGAAAGCGCTCGAAGAGCTCCGTGCGGCGGGCTTGTTCGGTGGCCGACAAGGCGTCGAGGTTGCACGCGATGGGTACCGCCACCTCCAGCGGAAGCCGCAACATCGCCTCGCCATCTTCCTCCTCGCCCGTCAGCGCGAACCCGAACTTCTCGTAGAATGGCTGCGGGCCGCCGTCCGCTTGATGGACACTGGTCAAGAGCTCCGAGGCCCCGGGCCGACCCTTGACGTACTCGACGACCAGGCCCAGCGCCTGGTGCCCGAACCCGAGGTGCTGCCAGCGCGCGTCGATCATGAAGCGCCAGAGGTAGTACTCGGGCTTCTCGGGTTCGTCGTGCAACATGGCGAACCCGACGGGAGTGTCGTCCGCATAGATCGCTCGAATCCAAACAGTCTTGGAGAAGTACGCCTGCGCGATGGAGACGGCGTTCGGCGCCACGAACTTGACCTGGTCCTCCCGGACTGCGAGGTTGCAGATCTCGCGGACGGTGTCCGCCGTGATCTCCCGGAGGGATACTTTGCTTCTCTGCGTGGGTTCGCTCCCCGACACGATTCCGCTCCTCAGCTCGCCAGATCGTAGAGCAGCCGATAGTAGCGCAATCGATCTGGATCCGGGGCCACTCCGTAGGCCTGCAGAAGCGCGTCTTCCCAGCCCGGGCCGAGGTTCCAGGTCACGCTCCAAGTCGCCGCGGCGAGGTCCCACCATCGATCGGCCAGACCGAGCTCGCCCAGATCCAGGTACCCGGAGACGCGACCACCGGTGATCAGCACGTTCGGCAGGCAGTAGTCGCCGTGACAGACGACCACGTCCTCGGAGGACGGGCGATCGCTCTCCAGCTTCTCGAGTGCCTCGGAAGGCGTGAGGTGGCGGTGCTCCGGGCGAAAGTGGCGTCCCGGATCGACGAGCCCCGCCCCCACGCGCCGGCGCACGTGGGCGAGCGCCGGGCCGAGCGTGAAGTCGAAAGGGCAATCCCGGGGTGACACCTCATGAAAGTCGCGGAGGCCTCCGGCCAGCCACGTCACGAGCGACGCCGGATCGCCGCGCACTTCCGCCCGCGTGGCGTCGACGCCGGGCAGCTCCTCGGTCAGGAGCCACTCGATTCCGTCCGACCGGCCGTGATCGAGAACGCGCGGCACCGGAAGTCGCGAACCCGCCCACTCCAACCGTGCGCGCTCACCGGTCAGGCTGGGCTCCCAATCGACGGGCGCCACCTTCACGAACCGAGCTCGCCTGCCGTCGCTCAGACGCCACGTGGCGGTCTCGGGAATCTGCCGCCAAGCGAGGCCGACGGACCAGCCCGGGTGTCGCTCTCGGACGGGCGTCGGGACCGGAGGCGGAGGCTCATTCGCCGGCCCGTACATGCTGAACGATCTCCTCGAGAAGACGCTGCGTCCGCTCCCCCGCCCGCGCGTTCTTGTACAGCATGATCATCATCTTCAACGATATCAGAAACACGCCGGCCTCCAGGAGCATGTCGTGGGTCATCCCCTTCATGAACAGGGCCACCACGAACAGCACCAACGTGATCGTCATCACGACGATCGATCCCGTGTCCAGGTATCTCATTGTCTTCGGTTTCCTCCCCCGCTCTGGAGAACACGCGCCGCGGTCAAGGTGCGCCGGTGTCTGCGCCGGCGCGCCGCAGGTGCATTTCCTGGCACGCCACGAAGTCCTTTCCCGCGGGCGCCAGGTCGAGAACGAGACCGTACTCTTCGGCCCCGACGAACGTGAGACGCATTTGCGCGCGCATTCCGCCCGCGCTCTCCGCTTCTCGATGGGAGAACTCGATTCCCTGGTTCTCCCCGGCGCGAACGGCGAGGTCGTACGTGTTGACGAATCCTTCCGAAAGGAACTGCCGGAAGACATACGCTCTGCGATCGGAGTCCAAGCTCACGTATCCTACGTCTTCGTGCACATCCTCCGTCCCGTCCTTGCCGACCGACACCGATCTCGTCTGCAGCCGCAAGAAGTGATCGCCCAGCACGAGGTCCCACTCGTGCGATACGGTCGAAGTCGTTCCGAACCCCGCTCCCGTCCCCTCCCACTTTCCAATGAGGGGACGCAGACCCGCCCAGGGGTCGTCTTCAGCGTGCGCGACCCGCGCGATTCCCGCGAGAATCACCAGACCTATCACCATCTCACTCGCTCGATCTCGTCTCATGTCTCTCCCTCGGAACCCGGGACTGCCGCGTTCACCGATACGGGATCGTCCGGCGCCGCGTCAAGGCGGCGACTCGAGTGGCTTGACCTGCATACACACGCGCTTGGCGCCGTCTTCCGTGTCCTGCTGCCCGATCTCACGGAATCCGAACGCGTGATGGAACGTCATCGATCCGGGGTTGGGAGGACGGAGGTTCACCTCGCAGGTGAGCCAGCCGCAATGACGAGCGGCCCACACCTCGAGGTCGGTATAGAGCGCCCGACCGATGCCATGACCGCGCCACTCCTCGGCGACGACGATGCGATCGATGTAGACGAAACGCTCGTAGCGCTCGCGAAACCAGATGAAATTCCGGCTTTCGTACTGCGCCGCTTCTGTCAGCGTCAGGAGAAAGCCGGCGAGGGCATCGTCGGCGCGGGCGACCCGGAGACAGAACGCCTCTCGGTGGAGATGCGTCAAGGCGTCGCGCGACATGCGGCTCACGTGGGGAAGTGCGGCTTCGTTGAGGGCAACGATCGCCCCGTAGTCCGCTTCGCCCGCGTCGAAGAGCCGAATCACGGACTTCCCACACGATTCGAAGCATGCATCGCTCAGCTCTTCGACTCGCTGATCTCGAACAGATTGCCGTCCGGATCCCGAAAAAAACACCGAACCTCGCTCTCCCGATGGACGGGCGGCGTCAGAAACCGCGCGCCGCGGGACGACAACACCGAGTGCGCCGCCTCGCAATCCGGCACGCGGATCGTCATTGCGTGGTGGACCCGCGACGGGTCGACGGGCGGCTCGAACACGACGTCCGGCTTGTCTTCCGTCGGACCACCGCCCGTGACCAGAAGCAGCCACGTGTCCATAAACTGCAGGACGCACGACGTTCCTCCGTACTCGCGATACACGCTGGCCCCCAGCACGTCCCGGTAGAACGGAACGGATCGCCCGAGGTCCTTCACGACGAGAATGTGCGTGAGCGCCATTCCATCACTGGGAAACTTCGACGACACCGGCTAGATTCTCCTCATTCGAGTCGCGTCTACTCGCAGCGGCCTCGACGCATCGGAAAATCCACGCCCCGCGTCTCACCTCGGCTTTCACCTTCGATCCGAGCCATGATCGAGCCGTCCTCGAGCAGTCGGTACTGAATTCGCTGGGGAAAGTCGTGCGTGGGGTCGGAGAACGTCACCGAGGAGTCGCTCAGATCGCTCTGTGCAAACTCGGCCTCTGGCTGACCCGACGGATTCGCGATGTAGAAGAGCCGTCCGTTCCGCTCCTCGATTCGCAAGAATTCGAAAGCCACGGTCGCCCCGTTCGAAACGGTTCGACTCATTCCCATCATCGTCCCACCCCGCGGAGCCATCCACTGCTCCTGGGTGAGGGACTCGCCCACGCCTTGTTCCCAGCAACCCGCCAGCCAGGCGAGACGGTGAATCACCTCGTCGTCCGCCAGAGCATGCGTGGGGGCCAGGCAGGTGGCGAGCGTGAGGGCGAGCGGAGTCCTTCGCGTCACTCGGACCCGCTCCGTTCCAGCCAGGCCTCGTGGGGAATCGGCTCGCCGGTCTCGAGAACGGTGGACGAATCGTCCGCGAGCGGCTTGAACGTCACCGTGACGCGCGTGCCCGGACAGTGGGTTGGGTTCTCCCAGGTGAACGCAACCTGGTTCGGGGGATCCAGGGCAAGGTACTCGCCGGTGTCGCCATCGGCGTTCTTGTACCGGCCGCCGACTCTCAAATCCGCCTCCGCTTCCGTCATGAACCACCGCGAAACATGCTCTGGCTCCGTGAACGCCGCGTACGCCCGAGGCGGCGGCGCCTTCACCTCGCGGACCTGTCGCAGGCTCCGCGGCGAGTTCTCACGTGGCCTTGCCATCACGGATTCCTGGTCAACCGCCTAGTTCGTAGTCCAGTGCGAAAGGGGCTTCCTTCCCTTCGGCCTCGAAGTGCCCTCGGCCTTCAAGCCCCTCCAGCTCCCCGGTCCCCGTCCCCGTCACGACCCGACACGTGGCCTTCGCCTTGCCGTTCTCGAAGGTTCCCTCGTGCTCCAGCACGAACGCCCCGGGTTTCCCCGAGAGCTTTCCGATCACGTGCTCGACTCCGACGAACGCCGCCGTACCGTCGGTGCGGTGCACCATGAGGTACTCGACCGTCGCGTCGCCCTCGAGCTCGCCCCGGAACACCTTGGTGACGGTCGCTCGCGTGAGCTTGGCGCCACCCGGGATCTGGTTGAAGGGCTTTTCTTCCCAGTTCGTGACTTGGAACGTCGCGCTTGCTTGCGTGCTCATGTCGGCTGGTTACCTCCGTTCCGTCCGTCAGTCTCTCGAGCGGCAATGCCGGTGAATATGAGGCCCAGGTGACGTCGGCGCAAGGGTGCGGAGGGGGCGAGTTCCTCGTGCCAGGTTCGTTCCGCGTGAGACCCGCCCTCGCCTCGCGCGGGTCAGGACCCCGACTGAAAATCGAACCGGCGAACGCACATGCCGGTAACCGGCCGCATCCCGAGCGACTCGTAGAACGACTGCACGTCCGGGTCGCAAATCAGATCGACCATGTACAGTCCGTCCAGCCGATGAAGCATTCGCCGCACGAGCTCGCTACCGACTCCCCGACCCCGGTACTCGGAAAGAACCTCCAGCAGCGGAATGTAGGCGGCGAGCACCCGATCGGTTACCGCGGTCACGAAACCGACGATCGCGTCGGATTGCTCATCCCGGGCGAGAACGACCTCGTCGCTGTTCTGGAGAAGACGAAGATGCGTTTCCGGAGAGGGTGACACCGGCCACCCCTCGAAGAAGCCGACGAGCTGCGTTGGGTCGACCCCCTCGACGGTCGTCAGATAACGAATCATCCCCTCAGACTTCCTGGGGCGAGAACGTGTAGCACCAAGCCTCGCCCTCCAGAACCGTCTCTCCATCTTGACGAGAGACGCGGATCGCGAGTTGAGTGACCGGCTTCGCGGCGTGAACGGACAGGACCTCTGCGGTCGCCGTGATGGTGTCGCCAATGAACACGGGCGCCGTGAACTTCCAGTTCTGGTTGAGAAAGACCGTACCGGGACCCGGCATGTCCGTGATCGTCCGGCTAGCGGTGTCCCCGACGGCTGGCGACACGATGGCACCCCCCTGTCTGCTGCGCGACCGGCGAGCAGTATCGTGCCGTCACGGTGGGCACGCAAGATGCCATCAGCGATCGGGGATCCTACCGACCGAACCAGAGACCGACCGCCAGCGCGCCGATGGCCGACTCGAACCCCTTGTCGGTGTCCATACCCCAGAGAACCCCGAGCTCTCCGTACCATCGATACCGGCTCCAAGGTGCCGCGATGCCTCCGCCGGCCCACAGGAAGCCGGTGGTTCCGAGCGCGCCGCCACCGTCCCCTTCGCTCACGTTGAGCAGGCCTCCTCCACCGTACGCATACGGTCTGACCGTTCCGCTCAACCTGGTTACGGCCGCCCGCCCCGTGACGGAATTGATCAGGAGGAGAGGACTCACGCTCGCCTGAAGCCGGAGCTTCCCGTGCCGGGGTGTTTCGAGCGTCACGGCCAGTAGCTGGGGAGCACCCGCGGCGATTCCCCACGCGAATTTCGAATCACTGGGCCGCGTCTCCTCCGCGCGTACGTTCGGCGCCGACGGTATCAGCAACGCCACCAGCCAGAATCTCACCATCGGGGCGGGCGTCCCTCGTCCGAAGTCCGCGAAGTCCCAGACGCACCAGCCGTCTCTGGGCGTGCGAGTCAATTCAGGCAGGCTCGCGAAATGCCAGCTTGACCCAGAAGAGACCGCGAAAGTCGTCCGCCTGAAAGCCCGTCGCCCGATCATCCGGATAGAGTGCCCGAAGTCGTTCCTGAACGGGGGCTGAGATCGCGTCACCGTGGCAGGTCAGACACATCGGCTTCACGTGAATCGGCTCGACATAACCAATGTGCTGCGAGTCCAGCCGGACGGCCCGCGGCGCCGAGTCGGAGGGGTTCGCTCCGTACTCCGCGAGGAACGGCTCCATCCACGGCGCCGGCGCGTTCTCCGGATTCCGAAGCCGGTGGCTGGTGCGCCCGATCTCGACGCCCTCGAGGGCGATCGCGGCGGCGATCTTCGGCGCCTCGAGCCGGCAGACCTGGATCGCATTCTCCGGTCCGCCTTCTTCCAAAGCCGTAACCAGCGCCCCCTTCAGCTCCTTCTTGAAGGGGGCCAACGCTTCTCGGGCGCGCGCCACGGCAGCGTCCGGCACCCCTGGTTCATCGCCCGAGCACGAGTACAGGATCAGGATCAGGGGCGCCACCAGGAGCGTGGCCGTGATCGACGCTCGTCGCCGCGTGAACCCGGTTCGTGCACGATGCGTTCTGCTCACTCTTCGACCACCCGTCGGCTCGACCGGCCGGACGTGGACTCGCGCAAGAGGGCAATGTTGCCCACCCCGCAGTCGGCCACGATCACACCGTCGGCTCCGGTCCCGATGACCCCGATGACGCTCCCGCTCGAGACGCTCCCGGTCACGGGGAACTCGACCTCGACGCTACCCACGCCCGTCCTCAAGTCCACCGTCGCGTTCAGGTCGTCCGGGACGACGAGGGCGATGTTCCCCACGCCTACGTCGATGAGCCAGTCCTCCGTCGGCCGTCCTTGGCAGGCGACCGCCCCGACGCCCGTCCGCAACTCGAGATTCATGTCGGCGGGCCCCGTCAGATCGAAGTCCACGGAGACACCTTGAACGTTCGAAGGGTTCGCGGCGGTCAGCTGCACCACGTTGTCCTGTAGACTCATCTCGACAAGCACCGCCGCCAGATCTTCCTGCCGATCGGCTTGCCTCGTGGCGACCACCTGGACACTGTCCGTGGCCGCCTGACTGACGGTGATCGCGCCGACGAACGTGTCGACCACCGCGGAAGACGAGTCCGCTACCGCGAAGCTCGCTGTCTCCGTCTCGGAGAACATTCGCTCGTCGGGACTCGTCGGAGTCTCTTCGCAGCCGAGGGCCATCGCCGCGCCAAGCACGGTCACGGCCCATGGCATCCTTCGCCGGATCATCGGTTTTTTCTCCTTCCCGCGGCGCCGGTCGAACGGCCAGCGCATCTTCTCATGCTCCTGCGTAGATCAAGAGGGCCCCGAAAGCCACCGCCAAGAGTGCCGCAACCCGCACCAGCTCCGGCCGCGCGAGCCACCACTCGACGACCGTGTCCAAGCGTGCGCGTCCGGCCAGAAGGATGGAGAAAGCAACGACGATCGAGACCACACCGATCAACTGGACGAGAACTGGAATCCGGCAGGCCGGCGCGACGGCAAGCAGAGCGACCCCGAGCAAGACACGGATGACGATGGCGAACCGGAATCGACCCGGACCATCCCACTGTCCGACGAGCTCGATGAGACGCCGGGGACTCGCGACCCCGACCGCCCCGAGCAGGACGATGGCAACGCCAAGGGCGGAGACGATGATGGCCATTCGCCCGCTCCCGCGCGCCCGACCGCCCGGCGCGCCGACCACCGTGGATCGTGGTGCAAGGTACTACCGGCCGCGTCCAGCCGCCATGGAATCGCACGTGGTAGCCGATTCGCGCGTGGTCTCGGCCTAGTCGTGATGATCGGCGGGCTTGAGATTTTCCGCCCCGGCCAGTTTGCCCGCCAGTTGCTGCGGATTGTGAATCAGGAGCGGCAGATGCTGCGGACAGATCCACAACCGCCCTCCCTGGTACTCGACGGGAACAAGCGGCGTGGCGCTCGAGTCTCGGTCACAGGCCAGGCACTTCGGATTGCTCGGATTCTCACTCATCTCTTCTCCAGTGGTTCGGATTCATCCAGCGGTTCGAACTCCGCCTGCATCTCGGGATTCAGAGTTTCCGTCGTGCGTCGGACGTCGTGCGGACCGTTCCACCCACGACGATCGCCGCCCCGATGAGGACGGCGTTCTTCACGATGTACTGGCCCTCCAGGGTGAGCCCGAAAGGGACGCTCGTGAAGCAGACCGAGGGAAGAAGGAACAGCGGCAGGATCGTCCCAGGCATCTGAAGAAACAACAGAAGAATGCCGACGCGCAGAAGCGGGCGAATCAGCAGGCAAACACCGATCGCGACCTCCCACCAGCCGAGGACCGGAATGAACCAATCGGGGTCGATCCAGTAGACCGTGCGCTCTACAAGCTCCTCCGCGGGGCTCATCCCGAGGGGCTTGAGCGCTCCGAACCAGACGAAGATCAGCGCGAGAGACACTCGGAGGACGAACAGGCCATATCTCTCCATCCACGTCGCAATCCGCTCGTCGATGTCGTCGAACCGAGTCCTCACGCGGGCGATCTTCACGCCGTCATCGCCTCCGGTCGCGCGTGTCGTGGTTGATAGATGCCGAGCTGTCCGCCGCCCGGAAGTCTCAGCTGGATGATCACTCCCCACCCCTGGTCCTGAACCGGACTCGTCTCGACCCCGCGTTCCCTCATTTCTGCCACGAACGACCGTTGATCATGGCAATTCTTCCTTCCGTTCGTTCCGAGATTCAATCCAACGCGTAACGCGCCTTCCAGCCGGCGGGAATCGACAGTTTCAGCCCGTAGAGATATCTGATCAATTGGCCATGATGCACGATTTCGTGCTCCAGCAGATCCGCCACGAGCTGGTTTTGAGCGTCAGTGTACGACTCCAGTCGGCCGAGTACCGACTCGATTCCTCCGGCCGAACGGGACAGCGCTTCGAGAACTCGTTGCCGGCTGCCGACGCTCTTCGCTTCGAGTGAACAGGCGAACCCGGACCACTGCCCGGCGGCGATGGCCCGACAGTAGCTTTCGCGAGCGCCGATGACACACCAGAGTTGCTCCCCGATCGTATTCGACGGCTGCGCCAGCTTCAGGGACAGAGCCTTCTCGGGAAGCTCGGTTACGAGCTCTTCGTAGAGGTTGATCGATCTTCGAATGTTGCTTCTGAGGGTGTCGCAAAGTGACATGTTCGGCTTCTTCCGGCCCGCGCAGTGCCAGCTATGTTCGCTCCGACGATGGAGCACTACCCTCTTCCCGGTCCATGAGCACTGCGAAGATCGTCGCTGGCACTCCAAACGGGAAGAAGGAGATCATCGCGGCGACCCCGCCGATCAGAGTCCACAACCGGCTCGAACGCCGTATCGCGTGGATTCCGCCAACCACGGAGACGATACCCACCGCAACGAGCAGCACGGCGAGACTCAGGAAGTGCCCAGAGGCCAAGGCGAAAGGAAACGCGGGCACCTCGGACGAGTCGACGAGAATCGGAACGCTGCCCACGCCGATTCCGAGGAAGAACAGCGCGACGCTGCCCATGAGGCCAGATCCACCGGCACAGATCTGCAGAACTCCCGTGGCCGCGGGCAGCCAACTTCTCTCTGAACCGTGGGACATCACGGCATCCCTTTCTCGCGCACGCGTCCCGCCGCGGCGGTGCGCAGCATCCAAGCCGACACCTCGTCCATGACCTCGCCCGCCATGACATGGTCGATGGATTCGTATTCATCCGGCATTCCAGTCATGCATCGCTGAAAGGCGTGGTTCATGTCGGGCGCTTCCATGATGGTCCAGTCGTCCACCTTCAGGCCATCGAGCAGCGCTCGAGCCGCGGCCAGGTTTTCACGCGCCGGCGCCTGCGTATCTTTGGACGCGTAGACGACGAGCACGGGGCACGTCACGAGCGGAGCCACGTGACCCGGGTCCCAGCTCAGGCACGTCTCGAGGCACGGCGATGACAGGAGCCCCAGGAATTCGGCTCCCGACATGGCCTTACCGCCGAGGATCACCGCTGTCCTCTCGTTGACGACTCGCGGGGCCAGCCGGTCCGCAATCTCCAGTGCCTGGGGGTTTCGCTCGGGTGCGTCATCGGTTCGGGCGATCGTGAGCACCGTCTGCAGATCCGAGACACACTGATCGTACTCGGGGCCCTGCTGGATGCTTCCAAAGGCGAGCCGGGCGAACGACCGGACGAGATTGTCCGCGCCGGACAGAAGAGGACTCGCCAAGAGCACACAGAAAGACACGTCCTGCATCTCGGCGGCGGCAGTCAGGGCAACCATGCCGCCCTCGCTGTGACCCAGCAGACCGACGCCTTCCCGGGGGAAACGCTCATCGTCGACGAGGAACTCCACCGCGCCAATGACGTCGGCGACGAAATCGTCGGGGCCCGCCGACGAGAAGTCCCCTTCGGAATCTCCAACTCCCCGCTTGTCGAACCTCAGTGAAGCGATTCCGGCCTGAGCGAGGCGGTGGGCCAGCACCCGGAACAGCGTGTGTCCGACGAACGTCACGTCGCGGTCGACGGGTCCGGTACCGGATGCGAGAACCACCGCAGGGGCGCTACGACCACTGGAAGGGAGGGCCAACGTGCCTGCAAGCGTCACCGTACGGTCGGCACTTCTGAAAGACACCTGTGATTCCGTGACGGTCATGGATCGAACCAGCCGGTTCAGCTCAACTCCCTCTCGCAACAGGTACAGTACTTCTCAGCTTCCCGACCTGCAAACCCCTCCCTCGAGCCGCTTCGGGCGACTCCTCTGCGCGACGCTTTATGCCCAAGAGGCATTTCCGCATCATGACGATTTCGAAGGCATCCAACACGAACTGAGAGGTCAGGCTCGTGGTGCTCCATCGGAGACGGCTCACCAGCCGGGTCCGCCCCGCGTCCATCTCGTAGAGACCCCAGGCCCACGTCACGGTGCCGTCGGATTCGAAAACGAGCAAGAGCCGCTCGTTCGGTTCCATCTCGACCACTACGGCATCGGTGTCCTTGCTGAGAGGCACCGAGTCTCCGACCTGCAGATTCTGGTATTCGAGGAGGATCCGCTCGGCGCTCGCAATACCGTCGTTGTCCAGGATGTCCCAGCTGTAGAACCCCGCCCGCTGGTACCCCATTTGCACGATCCAGGGCCAAACTTGCTCCGCTGGTGCATTGACAGTTACCGCGCGCGTCGCATTGAAGGTCGGGTTCTGGACGAGTTCATCTCCGGCCATCGGACGAGCGACTTCGTCAGCCGTCGCACCCCAGGACAGCTGCCAAGGACGATAGACGGAATAGAAGAAGGCGACGAAGGCGACGAGAACTCCCGACAGCAAGAGCGCCGCTCGCGTGATCTTCTTTGACTTCATCATCACTCGCCCAACGGCGGCCAGTCAGGCGGCTCGGGCCTGGATCGCGATCGGCGCCCTGGCCGACTGGTTCCAGATCGTCAGCTCGTTGATCGTTTGCTGGAGGAAGGAGCGTGCGCTCTCCTCCTTCCTCAGTTCACATAATACCCCGACACCCGCCATGTGCCGTCAACGTCTCGCATCGGGGTCACCGTCTCCACGGACGCTCTCTTGTTCTCGAACGTCGTATCGTACCGAATGACGACATACTCACCATCGGGAGCCCCCGGAAGCGAGGTCGCGTACGTCTTGGACTTCACCTTTCGAGATACCACGACGCCGAGGGGTCTCCGAACGCCCCCGACGGCTTGCTCCCAACCCTCTCGCGTCACCGCCGATTTGAAATACCCCGCTGCTTCCTGCCAGCTCCGGCCGTAGTGTCCGCTGTCGACCAGCTCGAGCCACTCCCCGGCAGACTCCGCCGCCAACTTCTCCGCTTCCGGGTTGCCGAGCGACCCGCATCCGGCCGCCGTGAGCAGAATCGCCATCAGTGCACAACGAACGAACTTCATCACTACCCCTCCCCGGCGCGCCCAACCGGTTGATGTCAACCGAGGCGCCGAAAGCGATCGTCAGCGACCGTGACTCGCCGGTCGCCGGGCCGTGCGCCTGGCCCGGGATCGCAAAGCTGCAAGAAGCTCCTCGGGTCGATCGGCGCTGAGGAGCAGAGAATAGCCCAATGACGTCGGGAGATAGACGACGGACTCCGGGCGGGTCAGGTACGCCAGAGCCTTCTCGCCATTGCGGAGGCGAAACCAACCGGATGAGTATCCCGGGACGCTCGTACCGAAGGTACGGCGGCGAGGAGCGTAGTCGGATGTTCTCTCCAGATCCAGGATGGCAGCGCGTTCCAGCCGAAGCGACTCGATCGGGATAGACCGAGCCCAGAAGTCCCCGACAAGATTGAGCTGGCCGTCTCCGATCTCGATCCGTGAGTGTCGAGCCGAGTAGGCCGTATATGCCAGCGCCACGAAGACGATGAACAACAGGACGCAGATGCCGGCAAGGAACCAGATTGGTTTCGCTGATGCCGGGAGGATCGGAAAGATCTCAGGCACGCTCGACCTCCGTCCGCCGCGCGAGGTACCGAGACATCCCCAGGAACGGCAGCGAGCCGACCAGCTGCCACAAAGGAAGAAAGACCAGCACGAGAGCGCTCTGCGGGTCGGGGTGGGCGACGAAGGCGCTGTACAAGCCGAGGATGCTGAAGCCGGACATCAGCGCCGCAGCTACCCCGAGCACTGAGTGGGAGACTCGATTGGATGGACGCCAGCGGACCGCAGTCGCCAGGAGGGCGTACGGCAGAAGCGCCCAAGCGGCGAACAGAAAGAAGGCAAACCACCTCGACGGACTCGTTGGGAAGCCGGCGTAGACCATGAATCCCAACGTAGCGACCGCACCGATGACAAGCACTACGAGAGTGACGAGCGTGAGCACGGGATTCCTCGCGACTGTTGGGCGATCACACTCCGCCGACGACGTTTGGCGGTCACGAGCAGGGACTTCAGTTCCAGAC
>JALGZO010000056.1 GCA_025774865.1 bacterium
CTCACGGAGGACTCCTCGATCCCGGAGGAAGCCCACACCCTCCTGATGCTCGGACCCCGCGAGCTGAACGACCGGCAGCGCTGGGAGATTCACCAGCTGTTGCGGCGCGGAGGCAACGTGCTCGTGTCGGCGCAGTCCTCCCTGTACGAGTACGCACCGGGACCGCGGGGTGGTTACAACATCACGGTTCAGCCGTTGACGCTCGGGATCAACGATCTTCTGAACGAGTACGGACTCCGCATCGACGACCGTCTGCTGATGGACGCGCAGATGGCGACGCTCGCGATCCCACGCACCCAGAACATCGGAGGCCTGCGCTTCCAGGTCTCCGAACCGGTGCAAGCGCCCATGCAGATCCGGGTGCTCGGAGAGTCCATCGATCGGAACCTCCCGTTCACCGCCGGCGTGCCGGAGCTTCTCTATCTTTGGGGCAACCAGGTGATCGTCGACGAGGAGGGAGTCCTCACGAAGAACCTGACGACCAAGACGATCTTCACCGGGAGCGAGACGGCCTGGCTGGTCGACAAGAAGGCCGGGGCGCTGGCGCTCACCGACCTCGAGATCGAAGGCCATCCCTTGCTACCGCATCCCAGGCTCGCGGTTCTCGTCGAAGGCGTCTTTCCCGATCCCTGGGTGGACCAGGAGGTCCCGGAGTGGCCGGCGTCGGTGACGGACACGACGGCCGCCGACGAGGGAGCGGAAGCAGAAGAGGCAGGACCGGAGCTTCCCCCCGAGCCGGGGCGGCTGCTCGTGATCGGATGCTCCAAGATGTTCGAGGAGATGCTCCTGAATCAGGCGGGTCACGCCCTGTTCCTGCTGAACAGCGTCGACGCGATGTCGCTCGGCGAGGACCTGATCTCCATCCGGTCGAAGCAGTTCGGCCAGCGTACGTTCGGAGAGACGTCGGACGGCAAGAAGCTCGCCTTCCGCGTCATCAACATTGCCCTGATCCCCGTCCTCGTGGTGGGCATCGGGCTCGGAAACCGGATGCGGCGGCAGCGGCAATCCAGGGAATACGCGGACCGGATCGACCGCGCAGGAGGTTCGTCGCGATGATGAAGCCGAAGTTTCTCGTCATTCTGGCGGTTGTCCTCGTGGTGCTCGCGGCCCTGTCGTGGACCACGTCCCGAACGAAGTACTCCACCGCCGAGGGAGGCGGATTCGATTCGATTCTGCAGGAGTCCCTGGACGTCGGCGAGGTCGAGAGCGTCAAGGCGTGGCTCGGCGGAAGCCCCGACAGCCTGGTGGAGCTCACCCGGTCCGGCGACGGTTGGGTCGTCGCCTCGCGCTGGGGCTGGCCGGCGAAGGAAGACCAGGTGAAACGCCTCTTCGACGATCTCGCGGGACTCAAGGGCGAGCGTCGCGCGTCCACGGAGGAGGTTCTCGCCGACTTCCAGATCGACGAAGAGGGCGGTCTGCACGTCGTCGGTCTGGCGAGCGGCGGGTCCGAGCTCTTCCACCTCGTCGTCGGCAAGACGGCGACGCGAGGTGGTGCGTTCGTTCGCCAGCACGGTTCCCACGACGTCTTCCTCACCCCCGCCTCTCTGCGGTCCTCGTTCGGGGTGTGGGGGGACGAGCCGCAAGCGCCCGACCCGAAGCGCTGGATCGATCTGCAGGTTCACAAGGCAGAACGCAACGAAGTGGACAGGATCGTCCTGCGGGACGGCGCGAACGCCGTCGTCCTGGCGAAGGAGTTCGAGGAGTCGAAGGTCCCCGAGCCCGACGCGGACGCCGAGGAAGCCGGCGGTGAGGAAGCCACGGCGGCGGTGCCTGCGGTCGACCGGACGAAGTGGACCTGGAAGCCCGACGGCGACGGCGAGTTCGACAAGAACAAGGTCGACGGCATCCTCGGAACGCTCTGCTCCATCTACGCGTCGGACGTCGCCGATCCCGCGAACGTCGCTGACTATGGCCTGGACGACGGCGCACGCGTAGCGGAGCTGACCTTCGCAGACGGATCGACGCAGACCGTCTTCTTCGGCGGCCCGGCCACGGACGAGAATCGCGTCTACTTCCGGGTGGGCGAGGACGGAAGTCCGGCCGAGATTTACAAGAGCACCGCGGACCGCATCTTCCCGGACCGAAGCGAGCTCTCGCCGACGCAGGAGAGCTAGTCTCGAGGGCGACTCTTCCGCGGTCGGCCGAAGCGGCTGTCGTAGCGAGGCTTGGTCGCGTACATTTGCGGCCATGAGTGAGGTGACGGCGCGAGCGCCGCGCTGTGAGCCGGCCGCCAGCGCCCAGACCCGCGAGAACCCCTTCCCGGTCTTTCCGGGCGAGATTCGGGTGCGCGGGCCGATGAAGAAATCGCGCATGGGACGGCGTCGGGCAATCGTGCTCGGCGCCGTTCACGTTCTGATCGTTGCCCACGCGACGCACTGGCTGACGAAGGGCCGGACCCTCTCCCCCGTCGAGCCTTCGGAATCGATGCGTACCCTCGAGCTCGGCGAGGTCAACGCCGGCTTCGTCTTCTTCGTGCTCGCGATTCTCTCCACTGCGATCTTCGGCCGTTTCGTTTGCGGTTGGGCGTGTCACCTCGTCGCGCTCCAGGATCTCTGCGGCTGGATCATGAAGCGAATGGGCATCCGCCCGCGCCCGTTCCGATCGCGCCTCCTCCTCTTTGCCCCGCTCGTGTTCGCGCTCTACATGTTCGTTTGGCCCAGCCTCAAGCGGCTCCTCCTCGCGCCAGCGGTGCGGGCGATCTCCCCGGACGCGACGCTGTTCCAGCCGGCCGGACCTTTCCCCGGGTTCTCGGATCACCTGATCACCGAGCATTTCTGGGCCACGTTTCCGACGCTCTGGGTGGCGATCCCGTTCCTCGCGATCTGCGGTTTCGCAACGGTGTACCTCCTCGGGGCGAAGGGCTTCTGTACCTACGGTTGCCCCTACGGAGGGTTCTTCGCCCCGGCGGAGAAGTTCGCGGTGGGTCGAATTCGCGTCACCGACGCGTGCGAGCAGTGCGGTCACTGCACTGCCGGGTGCACTTCCAACGTGCGCGTACACGAGGAGGTGCGCGAGTACGGCATGGTCGTGGACCCGGGCTGCATGAAGTGCATGGACTGCGTGAGCACGTGCCCGAACGACGCGCTCTATTTCGGGTTCGGAACGCCCGCGGCGAAAAAGCCTCCGGCCAGGACCGGGCAGCGCTACCGCGTCTACGATCTGCCGCTCGGGCACGAAATCGGGCTCGCGGCCACCTTCGCGGGCGCATTCTTCGCCGTCCGGGGCGTTTACGATCGCGTGCCGCTTCTGATGGCGATCGGGGTTGCGGGGTGCGTCGCGTTCCTGGCGTGGCTCGCAATTCGCACGCTGCGCGAGTCCAGCACCTCTCTGCAGAACCTGACCTTGAAATCCGAGGGGCGGCTGAGTGCCGCCGGCGGGACCTTCCTGGCCGTGTGCACCCTCGTCTTCGTTCTCGTCGTGCAGTCGGGGTTCGTACAGGCACACCGCGCGCGCGCCGAGGCGTGGGATCGTGCCGTTCGCGTCCCGGCCGAAGTCGCGTTCCGAGAGGAGCAGCCCGAGATCCCGGCCCCGATCCTGGACGCGGCGGACCGCGCGGCCGCCCACTACGAGCGTGCGGATCGAATCGGGGCGGGCGGCTGGGGCCTCCTCGAGACCCCGGAGGTCGTCGTGCGCCGCGCGTGGATCGCGCTCGTGCGAGGGCGGCCCGACGAGGCGGCCGGGCACATCCGTCGCGTCATCGCCGCCGGTCACGCCGACCGGCAAGCGCGGTTCGACCTCGCGCGGGTCGTCGAGCTCGGCGGGGATCTCGACGAAGCGGCCGCCCTCTGGCGCGAACTCCTGGCCGCGGATCCGGCGGACGCGGCGGCGCACCGCGAGCTCGCGCGAGTACTCGAGCGGGCGGGCGACCCGGAGGGAGCGGTCGCGGCCCTCATCGTGGTGGTGAACCTCGATCCCGGGGACGGGGCGGCGCGGCTTCGACTCGCACAGCTCCTGGAAGACCTCGGCCGGCCGAGCGAGGCCGCTCGCTACCGATGAGGGGCTAGCCCGACTCCCGCATCTCCGCGAGCCAGCGCCGGACCTCGTCCGCGCGCGGCCCCGTTCCTTCTCGCTCCAGAAAACCGCGAAACGCGGCCCGGGCCGGCGCGAGCTCGCCGCGCGCGCGATGGAGCACGCCGAGTTGAAAATAGGCCGCCGCGAAGTCGGGCTGAGCCTTCACCACCTCGCGAAACGCGATCATCGCCGGCTCCGGCCTCTGCTGTCGTAGGTGGCAGAGCCCGAGGTTGAACCACGCCCCGGCGTGATCCCGCTTCTGAGCGACGGCTTTCTCGAACGCGCGGACCGCTGCGTCGTACTCGTTTGCGCGGAACCGCGCGACGCCGAGGCCGTGCCACGCGTCGGCGAGCTTCGGATTCAGCTCCAGCGCGCGCTCGAAGTGGCGCCGCGCCTCGGCGTCTCGGCCCGCGACCAGATGCAGCTCGCCCGCGGTGAGCCAGTGCCGCGGATTGTCGGGCGACGATTCGATCGCGTGCTCGAAAGCGTCGAGCGCCAGCTCGGGGCGCTGCATCCGCCGGTAGTGGCTGCCGATCGACTCCCACCCATAGGTGCGCCCATGTACCGACATCGGGCAACTCGACAGGAGTCGCACGAACCGGGTCTCGGCGCGCTCGGCGTCGGCGTTCAGCGCAAGCCACGCCGCGGCGTGTAGCGCGGCTGCACCGACGACCAGAACCGCCGCGCTGGCGAGGCGGCGAGGATCGGGAACCCAGCGGCCCAGCGCATCCGCCGCCCACCCCAGAAGCAGCAAGCCCGCGAACGACAACGCGTCCCAGTCGCGAAACGTCCCGATCTCCGGGTTCGCCACGAACGTGAAGAGCAGCGGGAACGCGGCGGCCACCCCGAGAAAGAGCGAGCGGCGAGTCCGGCGCGCGCCGCGTCGAACGACCGACACCGCCAGCAACGCGGCCGGGGCGACGAGCAGGTGCTGGTTCAGGACGTCGAAGAGGTGCGCCGGCGACAAGGCGCGGTAAGCCGCGCGGAACCCGGGATCACCGAGCCACGGGAGACGGTGGATGTCCTTCGGCTCACCGAGGTAGCCGATCAAGTCGAAGCCGACCGCGAAGAAGAGCGTCCCCGCTACTCCGACGATCAGGCCGAGCGACACGGCGACAGCTCCCGCCGCCGCGCCGATCGAATCTCCTCGCCAGCGAATGCGCCCGTCCTCGTCGACCCGTGCGGCGGCGTGCACGACCACCGCAGGCAACAGCGTCACGGTCATCAGGTGCAGCGGAAGCAGAAGCCCCGCGAGCACCGCCGCGCCCCGGGGCGGCCGCTCGACTCGCAGCTCGCCGAGAGACACCCAGATCCACAGGAGCACGAACGTCATCAACCACGAGTACACCTCGGCGTACCCGGCGAAGAGCGGCAGGTACCCGGCCGACACGAGGAGCGCGAGCGCCACACTCTTCTGCGTGCGAGTGTCGCCGAGCCGGCGCGCGACGGGTACCACGAGCAGCAGGTAGATCGCACCGGCCCCCGAGCTGAACACGAGAAACGTGGTCTCCGGCGACTCCCAGAATCGCTGCCCGGTCTCGTGCAGGGTCTGCAACCCCCAGTAGCTCAGTGGGGCGTGGTCGTTGGCCCACCCGACCTCGGAGAAGCGGAGGTCGTACGCGATCACGATCATCAAGTCGTTGAGCAGGAGCTGGCCGTCGCCGAGGAGCGGCACGGCCGAGCGCTGGGCGATGAACAGGGCGGCGCCGACGGCGGCGAGCAGGACCGCGAACGTGGCCGCGGCCCGGGGGCGCCCCCAGGGGTCGAGGAACGCCGGAATGCGTTCGAGCCCGGCGATCACGCCCCGACGCACCGCCGGCACGAAGAGCAGCGCGGCGAGCACCGCGAACGCGGTCCGACCCGCGGCACCGTGAAACGCCAACGCGTCCACGCCCCACGCACAAGCCGGCCAACCGGCCGCCACTACCAGGTGCGAGAGAAGAAAGACGCCCGCGACGACGGTGAGGAGGACCATCGGGCCAGGGTACCGGCGGGACCGTCACCGCGTCGAGCGGGCCCCGGTGGCTCACTTCCAGCGATAGAAGCCCCCGCCCGACTTCTTGCCGAGCTTGCCTTCCTTCACCATGCGCTCGAGGATCTCCGGCGGGCGGAATCGAGCTCCCTCGAGGTGACGGTCGAGGTACCGCGCGATGTCGAGGCGAACGTCGAGGCCGACGAGATCGGTCAATTTCAAAGGACCGACCGGGTGCCGGTAGCCGAGCTCCATCGCCCGGTCGATGTCCTCGGCCGACGCCACCCCCTGCTCCACCATCCGCATCGCCTCGAGCCCGATGACGAGGCCGAGCCGACTCGTCGCGAAACCAGGTGAGTCGGTGACCGTAATCACCTCACGCCCCATCCGCTCGGCGACCGCGCGACCGGCGGCGAGGGTCTCGTCCGACGTCTGCTCCGCCCGAACGATCTCCAGGAGCTTCAATACGTACGGCGGATTGAAGAAGTGCATGCCGAGAACACGCTCGGGCCGAGCGGCCGCCCGCGCGATCTCGGAGATCGACAACGACGACGTGTTCGTCGCGAGAATCGCCGCCTCGGGGGCAAGGGCGGAGACGTCACGAAAGAGCGACGTCTTGAGGTCCATCCGCTCGGGGGCAGCCTCGATGACGAGTCCGGCGTCTCCAACGGCTGCTTCCAGATCCGTGGTCGGGTCGACACGACCGAGCGCGGCCTCGGCCTCCTCGGCGGAAACTTTCCCTCGTTCGACGCCCTGGGCCAGGTTGGCGCGGATTCGCGAGACGCCGCCCTCGACCAGCGACGACTCCAGGTCGTACAGAGCCGTCCGGAACCCCGACTGGGCCGCCACCTGCGCGATGCCGTGGCCCATGGTTCCGGCCCCGAGCACTGCGATCCGTTTCACGTTCGTCGTCATCGAGCCGCATCATATCGATCGGGGGCGCCCGGTCAAGGCGGCGAGCGAGCCCGGAGAGCCGGCACAGGGGCAACCCGTACGCGCACTTGACTCCCTTCGCGAGGCTGCATAATCTCCCGTGTTCTCCGCATTTGGCCGAAACGAGGTCCCTCGAGGCTTCGGGCAAGCTACGAGAATCCGCAAATCGGAACGACGATCCGGGGTTCCGCCACGCATGGCGCCGGGCCGAGCCGCGCCTGAGCCTGGCCGAACCCGAACCGGACGAACTCGCGAAACGCAGGAGATCGCCGAATGGCTGAGGTTGCAAGTGCGAGCATGACGAAGATGTACGTCAAGGGGCAGTGGGTCGAGGCGCAGAGCGGTGAGACTCAAGAAGTCCGTAGTCCACACGACGGCTCCGTCGTCGACACCGTTCCCCGCGGCTCGCGGGACGACGCTCGGGCCGCGATCCGGGCCGCGGAGGACGCGTTCCCCGAGTGGGCCGACACCGCCGCCGACGAGCGCGCCCGGCTGATCCTCGCGGGGGTCGAGAAGGTCAAGGAGAAGCAGAAGGACCTGGCGAAGGTGCTCTCCGCCGAGCAAGGCAAGCCGGTCTTCGAGGCCATGGGGGAGATTCACCACTTCCTGCACGGCATGACGTTCTACGCCGGTCTCGCCAGCAAGATCCGGGGAGCGCAAGTACCTCTTCCCCCGGACATGGGCAAACACAGTTACGGATTGGTTCTCAAGCGGCCGGTCGGCGTATGCGGGGCAATCGTCCCGTGGAACTTCCCGATCACGCTCATGGGTACGAAGATCGGTCCCGCGCTCATCGCGGGAAACACGGTGATCGTCAAGCCCGCGAGCTCGACACCGCTGACGTCGCTCCAGATCATCGGCCTTCTGAACGAAGCGGGTCTGCCGGCCGGCGTGCTGAACTGTGTCACCGGGCCGGGTCGCGAGGTCGGTGAGGAGCTTCTGGAGAATCCGGTCGTGCGCCGCATCGCGTTCACCGGCGAGTCGGGAACGGGACGTCGCGTCATGGAGGTCGCCGGTCCGCAGTTCAAGCGCATCACGTTGGAGCTCGGCGGTTCGGATCCGATGATCGTCATGCCCGACGCAGATCTCCGCAAGGCGGTCTCGGGGGCGATGATCGGACGCTTCTGGAACTGCGGGCAGGCGTGTCTCGCGGTGAAGCGTCTCTATCTCCACGAGGAGATCCACGATGAATTCCTCGAGGCGCTGCTCAAGAAGGTCGGAAGCTACGAGCTCGGCGATCCCGCCACGCGCCCGGAGAAGCCCTTCGTGCGCATGGGTCCGCTGCACACGGCCGAGCAGCGCGAAGAGATCGAGAGCCAGCTCGCCGACGCCACGAGCAAGGGCGCCGAGGTTCTCATCGGCGGAAGCCGTCCGGACGATCCGGCGCTGGGGAGCGGTCATTACTTCCACCCCGCCGTCGTCGCGAATGTGTCGCATCACTCGCGTCTCGTTCAGGAAGAGGTCTTCGGTCCGGTGCTCCCCGTCTTCAAGGTGAAGGACCTCGACGAGGCGATCGTGCTCGCGAACGACAACCAGTACGGGCTCGGCAGCTCGATCTGGACGCAGAACCTTACCTGGTCGAACCAAGCGATTCGCGAGATCCAAGCCGGCGTCACGTGGGTCAACCAGATTCATTACGGGTACGACGAGCTGCCGTTCGGCGGCGTCAAGGCGTCGGGAATCGGACACGAGCACGGACCCGAGGCCGTGGACTACTACCAGGAGACCAAGGGCGCCGTCATCGGCGGCCTCGCCTGACGGAAGAAGGAAGGAGAGCGAACCCATGTCGGACCCACGTGTGACGGCATCGTTCGACGGCGCCGTCGGAATCATCACCCTCAACCACCCGAAGGCGAACAGCTACGATCTCTCGTTCATGGAGGACCTGGACGCGGCCATCGACGCGATGATCCAGAACGAGTCGGTCCGGGTGGTCGTCATGAGGTCGGGCCTGGAGAAGTTCTTTTCCGCCGGTGCGGACATCAAGGCGTTCCAGGCGAACAGCACCGAAGGCAACATGAAGATGATCCGTTTCGCGCACAACGCGCTGCGCAAGATGGCGAACTCCCCCAAGGTGTTCGTCGCGGCGATCGGTGGATTCGCGCTCGGCGGCGGACTCGAGATGGCCCTCGCGTGTGACCTCCGCTTCGCTGGAGACGGCGACTACAAGGTCGGGCTGCCGGAAGTGACGCTGGGGCTCCTACCCGGCAACGGAGGGACTCAGCGGCTCCCCCGCCTCATCGGTTGCAACGCCGCCCTCGCCCTGATGATCACGGGAGAGATGATCGGCCCCAAGCGGGCCCACGAGCTCGGCCTCGTCGATCGCCTTTGTCCGCAGGACTCGTACCTCGACGACACGCTGGCGTACGCGCGGAAGTTGGCATCCGGAGCCACGCTGGCCATAGGTCGAATCAAACAGGCCGTGTACGAAGGAATGGAAGTCTCTATGGACGAGGCACTGGCGTTGGAGCGTGATCTGATGGCGCCGCTCTTCGACACCGAAGACGCCAAGGAAGGCATCGCGGCGTTCGCCGAGAAACGCCAGCCGACGTACACGGGACGGTAGCCGAGGAGGGGGACGATGGCGCTGATCACGGAAGAAGAGGTCGTCGGGCGGCTCGGCGCGGGCAGAATGGTCGAGTCGATCGACCACATGTCGGAGAAGTACCTGAAGGGAATCCAGCGGATCCTGACGGTGTCCGCCGACACGGAGCTCGTCTCGGCGCCCGCCTACAACTTCGCCGCGAAGGACGCCCCGACCGTCAACGCTTACATTTCTGCCATGGGGATCATTCAGGACGAACTGGGACACGCGCACATCGCGTATCGCCTCATGGAGGATCTCGGCTTCGACAAAGAGCAGCTGATCTTCGAGCGCGATCCGAACAGCTTCAAGTACCCTTACGCGTTCGACGTGCCGCTCGAGACCTGGGTCGAACTGGCGGTGGCCAACGCGCTCTACGATCGCGCGGGCTTCGTTCTTCTGTCCGACGTGTTTCAACACACCACGTTCGCTCCGTGGAAGCGCGCTCTCGTGAAGGTCGACAAGGAGGAGAACTTCCACCTCCGCCACGGCGAGACCTGGATGAAGAAGATCAACCAGTCCGCCGAGGGACACGACAAGCTGCAGCGCGCCGTGGACTGGATGCTGCCGCTCACGCTCGAATGGTTCGGGCTCCCCGACAGCATGAAGACGCAGAAGGTGCAGCTCGAGTACGGGTTCAAGGGCCAGAGCAACGACCAGCTCCGCCAGACCTGGATGTCGACGGCGATTCCGTTTCTCGAATCGCTGAACATCGGCGTACCGGTCCACCGGGACGAGCGGACGCAAGCGTACGTGATCGATTACCCGTTCCCGTCGGAGTTCGATCCGGAAGAAAAGCGGTGGCTGTTCGATGAGGGGCCGATCGAATGGCTCGACGACGATTCCGGGCGACCCAGCGTCATGAAACGATGGCGCGGGCGCGGCCCGATGAACGACGAGTTCGTCGAGATCCTGCAGCGAGGTCACCGCCAGGTCGTCGACTTGCTCGTCCGCGAGAAGCAATGACCGTGGAGGAGCGCCTGCTCGAAGCGTTGCACGACGTCGAAGACGCGGAACTGCCCTTGGACGTCGTCGACCTGGGTCTCATCTACGGGATTCGGTATCGTGAGGGCGACGGTCACGTGGACGTCGACATGACATTCACCGCGATGGGCTGCCCCGCCATGGATTACATGGTCCACGACGTGCGGGAGCGGCTCCTTCGAGAGGCCGAGGTCGCGAGCGTCCAGGTCACGGTCGTATGGGACCCGCCGTGGGATCAGACTCGGCTCACCTCGAGGGGCTCGGCGGCGCTCGCAACGTGGGGAATCGTGTGATGACCATTCGGGATCGAAACGAAGTGAAACCGAGCGGCACCGTTTACGACGTGTTCGCACGCACGCGTGACGAAGACCGCGTGCATCAGGTCGGCGACGTCATCGCGCCGACGTCCGGCCTCGCGCGCGCGTACGCGTACCAGATGTACCAGGAGAGCCCTTGGGTCGAGATGGTCGTGGCTCCACGGGCGGCCATCGTCACCGTCGTCGATAAGACCTAGGCGGATCATCATGAACGCAACGTTCGTAGTGTTCGCGAGGCGGAAGTCCCAGGAGCCGCTGACGAAAATCGGAACCGTCACGGTGAAGCAGGGGGCGTCCGTCGAGGAGTCGGTGAGCAAAGAGCACGGCGAGGACTGGATCGAGCTCGTGGCCATCCCCGAAACGGCGATGGAGTGGGCGATCGGAGGCGACGAATGACTTTCATGAAGGACCGCGAGGCCGACCTCCGAGATGCTCCAGTCGCCGTCGAGCCGATCGACGTGGACGAGTTCCCGCCCGAGGCGCGGGAGTCGATCCTCGGAATCCTCGTCATGCTCGGTGACAACAAGTATCAGCTCGGGCGTCGCTACGGCGAGTGGGCCACGTCCGGTCCCACGCTCGAGGCCTCGGTGGCCGCTGCGTCCATGACCTCGGACGAGATGGGACACGCACGAAGCCTCTATCCCCTGCTCCGGAAATTCCCCGGAGCGCCGCCGGAGCTCAAGAAGGAAGACGATCGCACCGCGTTCCATAACGTGTCGTTCCTCGACACGCCGTTCCTTCAGTGGACCGATCTCATCGCGACCGCGGCGCTCTTCGACCGAGCGCTGTCCGTGCTCGTCGAGGGGCTCCGCGATTCGTCCTACGGTCCTTTCCGGCACCGCGCCGCGAAGATCCTGCAGGAGGAGCGCTACCACGAGCTCTACGCGAACGGCTGGGTCGAGACGCTGGCGCAGGAGGAAGGAACTCGAATCGCGCTGAAGGAGAGCATGAACCGCATCTGGACCGAGACGCTGACCTGGTTCGGCCCCGACGATGACCGCGTTCTCGGAATCGCAGCGGAGCAGCGTATCGTCGACGTGACCGGGCCCGAGCTCCGGGAGCGATTCGTGTCGGGCGTGCAGCGCGTCGTCGAGTCGATCCCCGGGATGGGCTTCCCGGCGAGCGCTCCGCTTCCCTGGGATCGGTGGGTCGCGGCGGACCGCCGACTGCGACCGGAGTGAAGAGATGAGCACCGGCTCCGTGCGTCGGCGGTGGACGGCCGAGGGCGGGGCGGCGCCGCGCTGCCCTTGGTGCGGGTCGGAGCAGACGGAGCGGAGCGCCGTCTTCGGACCCTTCCACATGTCGGAGAGCTACTCGTGCCTCGACTGCCACAGCCCTTTTTCACGAATCAAGTGGAGACGGGAGCCTCCGCCGACGGGAACCGGGGCCGGGCACCCGGAATGACGGAAAGCCCCCTCCTCGTCGAGGTTCGCAACGCGGTTGCGACCGTCACCCTCAACCGCCCGCGAGAGCTCAACGCGATCGACAACGATATGCGTGCCGCGTTCCGCGAACTGGCGGACCGACTCCCGTTCGACTCGGAGATCCGGGTCGTGGTGTTCACCGGAGCCGGGCGCGCGTTCTCAGCGGGCGGCAACGTGAAACAGTTCGAACGGGAGTGGAACCCGGCCGAGTTCCGGGCGCGCAGTCACAAGCTCAGCCACTTCTTCGACGAGCTCGAGACGCTCGAGAAACCCGTCATCGCCGCCCTCAACGGCGTCGCCACCGGGGCCGGTCTTCAGCTCGCGCTGGCCGCCGACCTGCGCTTCGCGGCCGAGGGTGCGGAGCTCGGATTCCGTGAGCATCATCTGGGGCTCGTGCCGGGGCATGGCGGGGCTACTCGAAT
The DNA here is from genome assembly GCA_025774865.1 of bacterium. Classification (GTDB taxonomy): domain Bacteria; phylum ARS69; class ARS69; order ARS69; family ARS69; genus JALGZO01. The sequence goes on from JALGZO010000056.1 coordinate 12,648, forward strand.
CGTGAAGCTCATCGGGCTGAGCCGCGCGAAGGAGCTCTACTTCGGCGGCGAGCTCGTGGACGCGGAGGAGGCGCGGCGAATCGGACTCGTGCACCGCGTGATCCCCGCGGACGCGCTGCTCGAGCAAGTTCAGGAAACAGCGGAGAAGCTGGCGAAGCGCGCACCGCTGGCCCTCGGGCTCACCAAGCGCCTCCTGAACCACGCGGCGCACGCCGACGTGCGGTCGGGAATCGAGATGGAGTCGCTTGCGCAGGTCGTGGCGCTCGAGACCGCGGACCACCAGGAAGGCGTCGCGGCTTTCCGGGAGAAGCGCCGCCCGCGCTTCCGCGGGGAGTGACGATGGCCCGGATCATCACGGTGCGGGGTTGGACACCGCAGATCCACCCGACGGCCTTCGTCGCCCCGAACGCCACCCTGATCGGCAACGTCGTCGTCGAGGCGCACGCGAACGTCTGGTTCGGCGTGGTCCTGCGAGCGGACCAGAACCTCATTCAGATCGGAGAGAAGGCGAGCGTCCAGGACAACGCGGTGATGCACTGCAACGAGGAGAACGCAACCGTCATCGGGAGAAGCGCGACGATCGGCCACTGTGCCGTCCTCGAGGGTTGCGAGATCCAGGATTTTGCGCTGATCGGCATGAACGCGAGCGTGCTGGACGGGGCCACCGTCGAATCGGGAGCGCTGGTCGCGGCCGGCAGCGTCGTGAAGGAGCGAGACACGATTCCGGAGTGGACCCTCGCGGGAGGCGTCCCGGCCGTGGCGAAGAAGCAGCTCGCGGGGACCGCGATCGACCACGTCAAGGGAGCGGCCGAGCACTACCAGACACTCATGGCCCTCTACGAACATCTCGGCGACCCCGTACCCAGAGAGTAGGAGACGGAGATGACGTTAGCGAGCTCGCAGGAGACGACCATGATCCAGCACTTCATCGGTGGTGAGTCCGTGGGGAGCGTCGGCGGCGATCAACGCGAGATCCGGAATCCGGCGAACGGCGAGCTCGTGGCGACGGTGCCGGAAGGCACCGAGGAAGACGTCGACCGTGCAGTAAACGGCGCCCACGACGCGTTCCCCGGCTGGTGGGACACGCCGGCGGCGACCCGAGGCAAGGTCCTGTTCGAATGCGCGGACGCCGTCCTCGCGAACCTGGAGGAGCTGGCCGCGCTGCTCACGGCCGAACAGGGGAAGCCCTTGGCCGAATCCCGCACGGAGATCCGCCGCTTCGCGCACACGCTCGAACATTACGCTGGGCTCGCGAAAAACCTCCGCGGGGGTTACGTCCCGGACTTGGACGAGAAGCCCCACCGTCACGGACTCATCATCAAGCGGCCGCTCGGCGTCTGCGGCGCGATCATTCCCTGGAACTTCCCGCTCTCGCTCTTAGGCAACAAGCTCGCGCCGGCCCTCGTCGCCGGCAACACGATGGTCGTGAAGCCGGCCCAGACGACCCCGCTCACGTCGACGCGGATCATCGGAATCCTCCACGAGGCGGGCGTTCCCGCGCACGTGGTCAACACGGTCCTCGGCCGCGGTTCGGTGGTGGGCGAGGCACTCATCATGCACGAGCTCATCGCAAAGGTCGGCTTCACCGGGGCGACCGAGACGGGGCGGCGCATCATGGCGGGCGCGTCGGAAACGATCAAGCGCGTCACCCTCGAGCTCGGCGGCTCCGACCCGATGATTGTCTGCGCCGATGCGGATATCGACCGCGCCGTCAGCGCCGCGTCCGTCGGCCGCTTCTTCAACTGCGGACAAGCCTGTCTCGCGATCAAGCGGATCTATCTCTTCGAGGAGATCGCGGACGAGTTCACCGACAAGCTACTCGGCAAGGTCGCGAAGCTCACCGTCGGACCGGGCACGGAAGACGGAGTCCGGCTGGGC
>JALGZO010000057.1 GCA_025774865.1 bacterium
CAGACACATGTTCTGAGCGGCGTGCCCCGCCTCGATGTGCACGTACCGGGTGGCGCGTTCCCCGTACTTTTTCCCCGTGCGCTCCGGAACCGCGCTCAGCACGACGATGGCCGGTGCCGTCGCCACCCAGCCCTGTTCGAGGGCGGCAGACGCGACCGCGACTCGCTGATCGCCGGCGACGACGGGTTCCAGCGCGTGCCGTCGCGGCCGGTAATGATAGATACCGCCGTCGAGATCCTCCACGTGCCCCACCACGAGTCGAAGCTCGAGCGGATAGAGAGCCCCCGCGGAAGGAGCGGTGCGGAGCCCGTCCCGATGGGTGATCCCCTGTCCGGCCCACAGCAACTGGGAAACGTGAGACAGCGCGAGCGGCTTCGTGGAGAACTCACGAACGGAGCGCCGTTCCCGGAGGGCCGTCTCGAGCGGCGCGCCCTTGAACTCCGCCGGGGGCAACTCGATCCCCCCGTCGGCGGGCGCCGAAAAGATCGCGAAGGCGGCGGCGAGCGTGGGTCCGTTCCGTGCGGCCATTACCGACCTCGGTCGAGGTTCTGGGGAGTTCCCTCGGGCTCGAGCCGGTCCACCATAGCCCGGTCAGGAGCCCGAGGTCTACTCTGTGTCGAACGCCGCCGTCCCGGTGCTCGATCAGAAGGGACAGTCGTCGCTCGGCATTCCGTTGACGGACGCTGCCATCCGCTTCGCCGCTCCGCATTCGGCCGGGTCGCCCCCCGCGAGGATCGTCTCGACGAGCCCGATCAGCTCGCCGAACGACATGTCGGTCACGCCATCCTGATCGGTGTCGACCCACATCCCGGGGCTGGAGCCGCTGAACGCATAGTTGAGAAGACAAGCGAAGTAGTGCTTCTCGGCTTTGACGCACGAGGAGGGACCGTTGCGTCCCAGGATCGCGGCCGCGTCGTGGAAGTCGAGCGATCCGTCACCCTCGGTCCAGTCGAGCGCCGTCACCCGATCGACGTCGGTGAGCAGCGCTTCAAGCGTTTCGCGTTCGAGGTGCTGCCGTCCGCCGTGCGCGCCGGTGGCCACGTCGAACTCGTGCTTCCAGAAGCCGACCCCCCAAAAGCATGCGGTCGCAGGCGAAGAGGGCTCCGCCCAGCCGAACGCGAGGCGGTCGATGACACTGTCGTCGGCTGGTAAGGAAACGAGCCGCGGACTGCAGTCCCCGAAATCACACGTGGTCGGCTCCAAGCCGGGCGGCAGCGCGCTGTCATCCACCTCCACGACGTAGTTTCCGGCACACAGGAGCGCAAATGAAAAGGCACCGTCCTCGTCGGTCGAAGTCGTCGCGACGAGAAGGTCGAGATCGTCACGCAGGTTCACGGGCACGCCGGAGAAGCCGGGCTCCCCGGCATCCTCGGTCCCGTCGTGGTCCAAGTCCTCCCATGCGCGTCCGGAGACGGAGCCCGTGCAGTTCGTGATCTCGCCGTCCGTACAGAGCGCACCGAAGAAGTGCACGATCTCATCGCCGGTGCCGTCGGCGGGGCTCTCGAGTTGATACGCGAAGTGGGACGCGAAGGCCGGGATCGTGACCTCTTCCGACAGGACATCCATCCACGTTCCCTGCGCGGAGCCGAGACGGTCCGTCAACACGTTCGGCGCGATCCCGACGAGATCGACCGGGGCGGGACCGGATCCGGCGTTCCACCACACGCGATCCGTCGAGTTGGACGTGCAATCGCCGGCGAACATGAGGAAGTGCCCATTGCGCGGATCGCGCGATGCTCCGATGGGCAGCTCCCAGACCGCACCTTGGCCAGCGCTCACGAACTCCTGCGGATCGATCGTGGCAATCGACGTCCATGGAGAGTCTGCGTCCCGATAGACGACCGCGATTCCGATCCCGTCGGCCCGCGCGGGTTCAACCAGGTCGAAGCCGCCTACGAAGAAGCGGTTGAATCCCGGTCTTATCAGTGCTCCTGCCTCCCACTCGTAGAAGTGGAGCCAAGGAGCGTCGCCTCCCACCTCGTAGGACGCCAGGAGCGTTCCGGGTCGCTGATGTCCGTTGATCAATATCCGGTCATCCCCGATGGGACTCGATCCCCGTCCCACCCAGCGAAATCGCGCGCTGATGACGTCGATGGAAGAAGAGACCGGCACGGTCACCGTCAAAATGGCCGGCTGCGAGGCGAGGCCCACACCGGCAACGACGATGTTCTCGCGCTCGGTCCCCCTCAACGTCGACGAGGGCGAAGTATCGGGGTCGATCAATGCTTCGTCGCCGCATCCCCCGAGGAGCGACGCACTTGAAAACACGATCACCGCTGACTTGAATCTCATGGAAACTCCCCCGCTATTGCGAGTCGCGACGGACGCGACGGGCTGCGATGTCACTTGGGGGATTATTCCGACTGAGGGCGGTTTGCTCTCTCAATCGGGACGGCCCGAGATGGGGAGATCAGGCTATTCACTCCTTCGGCCGGCAGGTCCGCTCACTTCAGCGTTTCCTGGGGGCCACGTTCGCACTGGCGTCAACCGTCAGCAGTGTCCGAGCATCTTGATCAATGTTCCACCATCCGCGAACCGCACCCGGTCTCGCTCAGACCGTACCTTCCCTCACCCTCCACAGTCTCCTTCCGGTGATGCCCCCCAGAATGAGTACCAGCCACCACAGCCCGGTCAGGGGCCCGAGGTCCACGAGGCCCGCTTCCGCCGGTTGGATCGGGAACGTCGCCATGTTGAGGACCAGGAGTCCCGCGGAGACGACCGCGCCGTAGATCCCGAGAACCATCGCGAATCGGGAGGCTCGCATCATCGCGACAGAGACCAGAAAGAGCCCGAGCGAATAAGCGAATAGAAGATGAGCGTGAGCCTCTCCGGAAGGCTCAGCGCGTTCGTCGCGAAGTTCAGATACGCCAGGACAACGACGAGCCCCAGCGCGGTGGGTGCGAGCCCCACCCTGGTTCTCCTGGTCATGATTTCCTCTACTTTTTCCCGGGGTTCTTCGCGAATCCGTGGAGGCTCTCTCGAGCCCACTGGAGCCGCGCGCGCGCCACGAGCTCACCCCGTCGCAGCGTCAGCAGCCAGTAACGGAGGTCCGGATGGTCCGCGTGATTCCGGTCGAGCATCTCGCGCGTGCCGCGAAGCGCGGCGAGAAGGCGGGTCTGGTGCTCGCGGTATTCTTCGAGATGACTCTCGAGCCGCTCGGTCGCGAGGTGGCGCCCGAAGAAGAGCTTCAGCAGCAGCTCGCTCCGAACGGTCTCAGCCTCCACCGGTTCACCGAGCCACTCCAGAAACTCCGTCCGGCCCCGTGCCGTCAGGGAGTACACGTGCCGATCCGGCTTCCCCTTCTGGCGCTGCGTGCGGCGGCGGACGAGCTTCTCCTCGGTCAATCGGTTGAGGAGCGGATAGATGTTCCCGTAGCTCTCGCGCCAGAAGTGGGCGACGCTCGTCTCGATGAATTTCTTGATGTCGTACCCGGACATGGGCTCGACGGTGAGCATCCCGAGCACCGCGAAGCGGCTTCGGCCCCGAATGCCGCCGCTTCCACCGCCTCGGCTCCGCATCGCTCGGCGGCCTCCGTTCCGACTTCCGCCCGGACTCCGCGATCGCGGCATGTGGCTTCCTCCTTCAAC
>JALGZO010000058.1 GCA_025774865.1 bacterium
TACGGAAACGGACGGCCCGTTCAAGTCAAGGACATCGCCGACCGCGAGGGAATCCCCCGCCACTTCCTCGCCAAGATCTTGAACCAGCTCACCTACAAGGGACTGGTCAAGGCGTTGCGTGGTCCGGGTGGCGGCTTCCTCCTGACGAGACCTCCGGACGAGATTCTCGCCCGGGATGTCGTGGAATCGATTGACGGTTACGACGCCATTCGCCGTCGCTGCGTCCTGGGGCTCGACGAGTGCAACGACGAAGCGCCGTGCCCCATGCACGACAGCTGGAAAGGTTTTCGCGAGACGTTCCTCGGCGGAATCGGTGGGCTGACGCTGGCCGAGATGGGCGTGACGCTCGAGAACAAACGCGGAATGGAGAAGGGGTCGCAAGAGGGCTAGCCCGGTTCGCTCAGCCGGGGGGCCAGCTCAGTGGTCGCCCGCCCAGAAGATGGACGTGAAGGTGATCGACGGTCTGTCCCCCGTCCGATCCGCAGTTCACGACCACGCGGTAACCGTCGGCCAAGCCTTCCTTCGTCGCAATCTCCTTCGCGACCAGAATCAGGTGCCCGAGGAGTGACTCGTGGCCCGGTTGTGCCGCGTCGAGATCTTCGAGGTGTTCGCGCGGTACCACGAGCACGTGCGTCGGCGCCTTCGGCGAGACGTCGTGGAACGCGACCGCGAGGTGATCCTCGTGCGCGATCTCCGAAGGAATCTTCCCCTCGACGATGTCACAAAAGATACAGGTAGACATGTTTCCTCCCGAGCGAATCAACCGGCCTCTCTCGAGAGCTCGGTCGAGAGCGACGCCACCACCAGCGTCACCGCCGCGATGGCCGCCGTTTCCGATCGCAAGCGCGTCGGCCCCAGCGAGACTTCGAGCGCGCCGATCCGTCTGGCTGCATCGACTTCGTCGTCGGTGAAGCCACCCTCGGGGCCGACGAATAGCGTCACCGGATCGCCGATCCTCGTTCCCGAGAGCGCGGCCGGAATCGAGTAAGCCTGGAGGCCGGGGTGCGCGAGGAGACACTTGCCTTCCGACGCCCGGTCCAGCGCCTCGTCGAAGGTCAGTGTTTCCGTGATCTCCGGAAGGTGGACGCGGCCTGACTGGGCCGTCGCGGATCGTGCGATCCGCCGCCAACGCTCCGGCCGCGACGAGTCCCTCCGATCCTTGAGTACCGACCGCGAGGTGGTGAGCGGAACGATCCGTCCTACCCCGCATTCGACGGCTTTCTCCACCGCGATCTCCATTCGGCCGCCGCGGGGCGGCGAGATCGCGAGGGTGAGCGCGCAGCCCGGTCCCGGTTTCCGCTCTCGCGTCTCGATCACTTTCGCGACGAGCTCCGTGCGATCCACCGCCTCGACCTGGAGCAGATACTCGACGCCGAGACCGTCGGTCGCGAGGAAGCGTTCGCCGGCTCGCAACCGAAGAGAGTCCGTGATGTGCCGCCGGACGCTACCTTTGACAGTCGCCGTCCCTTCGGCGATCACGTCGGGAGGCAGGAAGATCCGATCCACGACTCGTCAGAACCGGCAGGCAGCGAGGGGGGCACGAATCTCCCAGACGCCCGGCCCGGCGGCGGCAGCGAGCGGGCCGGGACGAAGGCGCCGGATCGTCGGCCTCGGGAGAGAGAAGCCGAAGCCGTCGGGATCTCGATTGAGCGCGCCGTAGGGATCGGGCCGACTCGCCACGTGATAGACACCGTACGCGAAGCCGAAGAAGGTGCCGATGACGAGGCCCCACTTGGCGGCGTCCCCGTTCGAGTCCTCCTTCACGAGTTCGACGGCGCCGCCCAGCGCGAGACCGGCGAGGCCACCGAAGAGGGTCGACTTGAAGACCGAGGCCATCGGGTTCGCCTCGCCGTGTCGCTCCTCGATGATCTGCGAGTGCGCCGGGTCGACGGTGCCGACGAGCAGACCGGAGGCGAGTAGGGCTGGAAGAAGACGCATGGCAGGACTCTAAAAAGCCGCCCGACGGCTCGTCAAGAACGGGAACGGCCGTGCCCGGCTACCGGAACGAATCGCGAATCTTCTCGAAGATACCCTTCCCCGGGCGCGGAGGCTCGTCCTGGATCTCCGCGAGCTTCTCCAAGAGCTTCTTCTCGTCGGACGAGAGCTTCTTCGGCGTCCACACGCGGACCCGGACGAGCTCGTCGCCGCTTCGATTCGAGTGGAGATGCCGAATCCCCTGGTTCCGCAGGCGAAAGACCTTGTGGGATTGCGTCCCGGCAGGAACGTCGAGGCGCGCGCTGCCGCCGAGGGTGGGAACTTCGACTTTGCCGCCGAGCGCCGCGGTCGTGAATGGAATCGCGACGTCGCAGAAGAGATCGTCGCCGTGCCGTTCGAACACCTCGTGCGGCTTCTCGTGAATCAAGATGACGAGGTCCCCCGGCGGTCCTCCCTGGAGCCCGACGTGCCCCTTGCCATGGATCGGGATGAAGTTGCCCTCGGCGACCCCGGCCGGAATGTCGACCGAGAGGGTTTCCGTTCCCTGCACCCGGCCTTCGCCACGGCAGGTCGGGCATGGATCGTTCACGGCGCTTCCGAGGCCGCCGCAGCGGCGGCACGCCGCGACCGTCACGAACTGGCCGAGCAGCGAGCGCTGCACCTGTCGCACCTGCCCGGCTCCGCCACAGTCGGGACACGTGGTGGGTTCCGTACCCGGCTTCGCGCCACTTCCCCGGCACTGATCGCAAGAATTCAGACGCTTCAGCCTGATCTTCTTGGAAACGCCCTTCGCAATTTCCTCGAGAGTCAGCGAGAGCCGGACCTGGAGGTTCTGGCCCTGGCGCGCGCCCCGCCGGCCGGCGGCGGCTCCGCCGAATCCGAAGAAATCGTCGCCGCCGAAATCACGCATGAAAGCGCGTAGCGCATCGGAGAGATCGAACCCCTCGAAGCCGACGCCGGCGCCGCCGGCGCCGAAACCGCCGTCCGCGGCCGCATGCCCGAAGCGATCGTAGCGGGACCGCTTGTCCTGATCGTGGAGGATCTCGTAGGCCTCGGTAGCCTCCTTGAACTTCTCCTCCGCGGAGTGATCTCCCGGATTGCGGTCGGGATGGAACTCGAGCGCCCTCTTGCGATACGCCTTCTTGATCTCGTCCTCGGTGGCGGTCTTCTCGACGCCGAGAACCTCGTAGTAGTCGCGCTTCATGATCCCGGTTCCGCCCGGGAGACGATCACTCTGGCGGCGCGGAGGACCCTTTCCCCGAGCTTGTACCCCGTTTGCACCTCGGATAGGACCGTGTTCGGCTCGACGTCCTCTCCCGGCATGCTGGAGAGAGCCTCGTGCAGTTCCGGATCGAACGGCTGACCTACCGCTTCTATCTTCTCGATCCCCCGCCGATCGAGCACGTCGTGGAGGCTACGGGCCACGAGGCGCAGACCGTCGAGAAACGAATCCGGAAGGTCGTCGTTGGCGTGCTCGAGCGCCCGGTCGAAATTGTCCACGACCTCTAGCAGCTCCCGCAGCACGTCGGCGGCTCCGCGGTCGGCCGCGGTCGCGCGCTCCTTCTCCGAGCGCCGTCGATAAGTGTCGAATTCGGCGAGGATCCGCAGTGCGCGGTCGTTCGCGTCCGCGGCTTCGTCGCGCACGCGTCC
>JALGZO010000059.1 GCA_025774865.1 bacterium
GCCTATGGTGAAACGGGCTTGAAGCTCCGCTACTGGCGTCACCGGATCGCGATCTCCGAGAACGAGCCGGGCCGCTCACAGGCGCGCCGGGCCTTGTTCGATCTCCTGCTCGCGGAGCCCTGGAGCGAAGCCGTGGAGAAAGAGCTCGTGGCGCTCGTCCCCGAGCTCGGCTCGACCCTCGCGTTGACCGACGATGCGCGGCGCGAGGCGAACCTGGAGGCGAAGATCTACGGACTCTACCGGCTCGCGAGCTGGCTTCCGCGGGCCAGAGCGGAGGCCGACGTGAACGCTTTGCCGGACGTGAACCTCATGCCCCGCCGCGAGCTGAAGCAGGCGCGCGAGCGGGCCCTGGCCGAGGCGCGCGAGGAGACGGTCGCGCTCCTCGTCTCGCTCGAAGCGGGGTTCGAGCCGGTCGAGCTCAGGCCGTGGATTCGCCTCGAGCGCATCTACCTGCAGGCGAAAGGGGGCGGCGATCCGCCGGCGCTGGCCCGCGAGACGCGAGAGCTGCTGGACTCGATTCCCGAGGCAACGCGGCCGCGCGATCAGGTGCTGGCGGAGCGGGCCGTCGCGACGCTCGCTCATCTCGCGCTGTTCTCGGAGGAGGGGGACCCGATCGGTGCCGAGCTTCTCCGGTTTCTCGATCGGCAGATAGTCGCCCAGGAAGATCTCATCGACGCTCGAGACTGGAAGACTCGCTTTCTGATCGCCGCCGACCGAACCGAAGAGGTCCGGAGCGTCTTGAAGGAGTGGTTCGGGAAGGGGAGTGAGTACCACCAGGTGCGTTGGGGACGCACGTACGCCTACGTTCTGGCGGAGCTCGGCGACATCACCGCGGCCGTGGAAGTACTCCTCGGGATCGAGAAGCTCGACGAGCTCACCGCGGAGGACTATCGCACCCTCGCCGGCTGGCACAAGGTGCAGGGCTCGCGCGAGAAAGAACGTGCGGCACGCATCCGCGCCTACGAGGTGAGGAGTGAGTGGCAGCTCTCGAACTGGCTGCGGGGGGAGTATTCCAAGTACTCTCGCACCGGAGACGACGTTCCCCAGGAGCTCGACCCGGAGATCCCGTTCGTGTTCGTCGCTCTCTTCCAGAAGGCGCAGTACCCGCAGAACCACACCTGGCTCCTGCAGGACTTCTACGAGGTCACTCGGGACTTCCGCCTCCTCGAGTGCGTGCCGGAAGCGATCCTCGGGCAGACGGCGCAGAAGATCTATCCTTGGCTTACGCAGATGACCGCGGTGACGGACGTCGTCCAGGACGAAGCGACGCTCGATCGAATGGCGGATCGTGCGGCTGCGCTCCGGCAGCGCGGCGCGACCGACGTGGATCGGCGGGCTCTGTGGATGCTCGAGTTCCTGGTCCGCCATCGGGCGCTCGAGCAGCGGGTCGGCACCGAAGCGCACGTGAGGACCGTCCTCCAGGCGCTGCGCCAGGCGGAGTCGGGCGAATGGTCCCGCGGGGAACCGCTCCTGATGGCACAGCTCCTGGGATCGCTTCAGAGGCTTTCGCCCGAGTCGGTGAGCGGCGAAGTGATTCGGCAACTCGGGGAGCTTCAGAAGCGCGAGCCGCGCGGATCGGTCGCACGGTTTCGGATTGCGTTCCACCGTGCGGCGTCGATGTGGAACCACGAGCACCGCGAGAGAGCCGTCGAGGTCACGGGCGGCGCGATGCGAGAGATCCGGGAGAAACACGGCGGCGCGATTCCCTCGAAGGTTCATCAAGAGCTCGCGACTCACGTCATGTACCTGCGAGGGCTCGGACGTTACCACGAGGGTGAGGAAATCTTGCTCGGCGAGCAAGAGCTCCCCCACAACACGAAAGCCCGCAGGTGGATCGTCGAGCAGCTGTTCACGCACTACGGCTCGGCGGTGCTGTCGGACGCGGAAGTGTCGCTCGGGCGGGGAGTGGAGCTGTATCTGGCGGTCGAGGCGCTCTACGACGAGGCGCTCTCGAAACGCACGAGCGAATCGCATGCGTCCAGCTTGGTACGGCTTCGGGCATCGCTCTGGAACGACGCCCACTTCACGCGCCATTTCGCGGAGGTGAAATCCGAGCTCGTCGAGTTCGCCTTCACGGACCTGCCGCGCGTGATGGATCTCTACCAGTATCGGAGCGGCCAGGACATGGTTCGAACGGTGGCGGAGTCGCTGCGCAAGATCGCGGGCCCCCTCGAGGGATTGCGGTTTCTGTTGACCCGCGCGGAAAACGAGCCGCGGTGGCTGAGCTTGCGAGGAGAAGATTTCTGGGCGCGACATGCCTCCCTACTCGGGCAGTGCTTCCACGAGGCAGAACAGCTGGATCGGGAGCTCAGGGGCCGCCTCCTAGCAGTCGTTCTCGCGGAGCTGCGGCAGGATTTGAGGACCGAGACGCCGCGATCGCGCTACCTCTATCACGACAATCACGCGTATTTCTGGAGTGCGCGGTCTCATCGCTTCGCGGAGGTGGCGCAGCAAGTGATCGGGAAGCACCGTCATTCGGAGGGCGTGGTTCGCCATGCGGCCGCGTATCTCTACGATGGCCTCGATCGCGCCGATCTCGCCATCGCCGCACTTCTCGATGCGAACGATCGCGACATGCTGAGTCTCGAGGGACGCCTTCAGCTGACCCGGTATCTGCAGTGGCAGAAACGCTACGCGGAGTCTGTCCCGATCCTCGTGAAGATGATCGAGGACGACCAGAATCGGATCGAGTACCGAAGCATGTTGATGCGGGGCTACTTTCACACTGGAAAGGATCGGCGGCTGAAAAAGACGCTCGAAGCCGCCGACGATCACTTTCACCGGGAGGATCGGTGGCAGGAGGGGGTCATCGCCGCGCTGGGATCGGTGTGTCTCGAGACCGAGCTGTTCGAGCGCGCCGTCGACTACTATCAGGAGGCGATCGCACTGCACGTGAAGACGGCGGCGAACCGCGGGGTGGGGGACGGAGTCCTCGCTCCTTATTACCGGGACCTGGCGGGGGCGTTCAGCGGCCTCGGCCGGACGGCGGAGGCCGTCGATGCGGCGGCGGGGGCGATCGTCGCGTGGGGGCCGAGTCAACACGAGCGCGCTCGCGCGCTGGAGCGCCTCGAAAGCGTGCTCCGCCACGCCCGCGATCTCGACGACTACGTGGAACGGCTGGACGCGGAAGTGGAAAGGACCGGTCTCGAGAACCCGCTCGTGCGGAAGGCGCTCGGGAAAGCGTATCTCGCCCTTTCCCGTCCCGGCGACGCGGCAACGCAGCTGCACTGGGCCGTGGACGCCCGCCCGAACGACCTCGAGGCGAGACGTCTCCTGGTCGGCGCCTACGACCGCGCCCGAATGCCGGACCGAGCCATCGAAGAGCTCCTCGCGGCGGCGACGGTCGCCCCGCGCGAGATCGGAATCTACCGTGAGCTCGGGGACCGCTGGCTGAACGCTCGGCGCGAGGAAGATGCGGAGCGGGCGTACACGAGCATCGTGGAGGCCATGCCGAACGAATCGGAGAGCCACCAGCTCCTTGCCGGCGTCCGCGAGCAACAGCGTCGGCTTCGGGACGCGAGTCATCACTGGCGCGAGGTCACCAAGATCCGCTCCCAGGAGCCGATCGGCT
>JALGZO010000060.1 GCA_025774865.1 bacterium
GAACGCGACCCTGGTGTTCGACGTGGAGTTGCTCGACATCGTCGAGTGACGAAGGTGTCTGGTGCGCCGTCTTGCAATCACCTGGTGAGTCCGAGCTTCGCGCGGCGGGAGGCACCCTCGCCCGCCGTTGCTGCTCGGCTCGAGGGACATCAAGCGAGCCTGCGCTGCGCTGACGCGTTCGAGGGTGCCTCCCGGCCTCCTGCCGCTCGGAGCCAACCAACGCAAGAGGAAGCAGGACTTTCGAGACGGAAAACTAGCGCTTCTTGATTCGCACCGGACCACTGAACGTGGAAATGTAGAACGAGGCGCTGCCGCTTCCGTAGACGGCGTCGCGACCCGTACCTCGGCGTCGAGATTCGCGGGAAGATCGAGCGTGATCGAGCCGCTCAGATTCTCGAAATCGAACTCGGCCCCCGCGGTCGGATCCCCGGCGAAGTGGATCTCGCCCGACACCGACGCGCACTCCACGACCGTGAATTCCCCGCCCGAGATCTCGAGTGAGCCGCTCGTCGTGCTCGCCTCGACCTCACCACGCGTCTCCGCAATCTCGATCTTGCCGCTGACCGATTCGGCCCGGACGTCCTGGATGTTCCCGCGCACCCTGATCGAGCCGCTCACCGACTCCAGCCGGACACCATCCCGGCTCGCCGCGGTGGTCACGCCGATGCTTCCGGAAACGGTCTCCACGTCGACCTCGCCCTCGACGCCGTCGATCGTGACGGTGGCGCTGACCGTCTCGACGCGCACTGCGACACCCCGGGGAACCCGAACCTCGAGATCCGTATCTTCGATGTTCTCGACGTGCTTCGGATACATCACCTCGATGTTGATCTCCTCGTCGTCGGTCTCGACGGCCAGCCGGCTCGCGTCCTTGCTCAGGGTTCCGCCGATGTGAACATCGCTTCCGTCGCCGGCGACCACGGACACGGACCCCGAAAGATTCTCGATGGTGACCTCGGCGTCGGCCCGGGCCGGCACCGTTTCGTCAATCGGCGTCCCGGCTCCCGCGCCGGACGGTCCCAGCAGCACCGCCGCGGCTGCGAGCGATAGCACCATCGTGCTTCGACGAGTTCGATACATTCTCTCTCCTCCGTTCTCGATCAGATCGCGTCCGCCAACCGCGCGGCCCGCCGGAGCACGTCTCCGCGGCGCTGGTATTCGGCGGTCAGCAGTCGGTTGAGTCCCGCGTTCTCGGGATCATCCGCGAGCGCGGCGCGAATCTCCTCGATGGCACCCTCGATGATCGTGAGGTTCCTCTGGAGCAGCTCCACGGTCGCGGGATCGAGGTCCTGGTCGCGGGCGAGCGCGTCGAGCACGTCCCGCGAAACGAGCGCGTAGTTCGCGTCGAGTGCGTCCAGATCCGCGGCGGCGGTGGGAATCGGCTCTCCGACCCGGGCCGGGGCCGGATCGCGCCGGAGCACGCCGGTCGCGAGCCCGACCACGCAGACGACGAGAACCGCCGCCGCCGCCAGCAGAGACCGGCGGCCGAACGTGAAGTCTCCCCGAAGAACCCGCCGAGCCGCCGGCTGCTCATCGACCGAGAGCCGGGCTTCGATTCCCGGCCACAAGTCGCGCTCGGGCTCGAGGGTCCGGGGCAGACGCTGCACTTCGTCGAGCAATCGCCGGTCTTCGGGACCGGTCGGTTCGTCGTCGTACTTCATCGTTCCAACGCCTCCCGCAGCAACCGGCGCGCCCGGTGGAGCTGCGCTTTCGAAGTGCCTTCCGCGGTCCCCAGCATCTCGGCGATCTCCCGGTGACGAAACCCTTCGACGTCGTGAAGAACGAACGCGGCTCGCGCGCCGTCGGGCAGCGAGGCGATGGCACGCTCGAGATCGAGCGCGATCACGGGATCCGAGGGGCGCGCCCGGGCCAGCATCACCGGATCGCGTTCCTCTTCCTCGACCGTCGCGAGTCGCTCGGCGAAGCGTCGCTTGAGCACACGCTTCCGATCGAGCACGACGTTGACCGCCAGCCGGTGCAGCCACGTGGAGAACGCGCTTCTCCCCTCGAAGCTCTCGATCCGCTGCCAAGCCCGCACGAACGCCTCCTGGGTGGAATCCTCCGCTTCTTCGCGATGCGCGTGCAGCCGCAAGCACACGGCGTACACGCGCCCCACGTGGGAGCGGTACAGCTCCTCGAAGGCCGCGACGTCACCGCCACGCGCCCGGGCGATGAGCTCGGAGACACAAGCGGGCGAGGGCTCCCGCGCCCCGGCGCTCGCCGTCGCCCGGACTTCATCTCGCACGGCACATTCCAACGGCGCATCCTCGGTCTTCTCGCAAGCAGACACCTTTGTGACGACGCTCCTGCCGCAACGGTTTGAACCTCCAGGAATGATCAAAGATCGCAAGAATCAGCCAGTCGGACGACGGCTCGAGCCTCCGGATTCGTCTCTTCGCTTCGGCCTCGGGAGGCCGGTTCCCGATTCCGATCAGTTGGGCTATGCTCGTGCACCTCCCCCCCTACCGCAATCGATGGAGAGGAAATGAACGTCTGTGTCTACTGCGCCTCCAGTGAAAGGGTAGGCCCGCCGTTCGTCGAGGTCGCCACGCGACTCGGGCGGCTTCTCGGCGAGCGCAAGAACAACCTCGTCTACGGTGGCGGGAACACCGGCCCGATCCTGGCGCTCGCGCAAGCAGCGAGGGAAGCCGGTGGGCGGGTCGTCTCGGTCGTCACGAAAGACCTCGAGGACCGCGGGGCCACGTTCGACGGCTCCGACGAAACCGTCGTGGCCCGAGACTACCAGGAACGTCGCCTCACGATGATCAAAGGCTCCGACGTCTTCGTGGCCCTCCCCGGCGGTTTCGGTACCCTCGAAGAGGTCGCGGAAAACCTGTCGATGCGCCAGGCTGAGCTGCATCGGAAGCCGCTCTCGCTGGTGAACGTGAACGGCTTCTGGGACAACGTGCTCGCGTTCCTCGATCGCCAGGAAGCGGGCGGGTTCATCCTTCCCGAGCATCGGAAACTCGTTCACGTGGGGGAGACGCCGGAGGAGTCGTTGGACTTCCTCGACCAGTACGCCCCGGCCGGCTGAGCCCGCCGCTAAGCCCGTTCCGCCCCCTTGACTCGCCAGTTGTCGAAGACCTCCGGCGAGATCGACCCGCGCTGGCGGATGTAGTCCTCCACGAGCTTCCGAATCTCACGCCCGGTCCGCTCGACGATGCGCGCCCGATTCAGAGCCGCGTACCCGCCCCCGCCCTGCGCCCGGTAGCTCGTCAGAGCCAGAGCGACCTTCCGGTCTCCGGGCCAGACCTCGCCGTCGAACGCCAGGTGCAGCACTCGCTTCCCCTCGGGTCGCGCCGGATCGATGACGTACTCGGCTCCGGCGAGGGCGTCGTGGTTGTACAGCCCCACCTTCGGGTGAAGCGGCGGCGGCTCGCCGTCGCGACCGGGACCGAGGTACGCACGGGCGATCTGCTCGACGTATTCTCGAACGGCGTCTACCGTCAGCTCGACGGTCGTCAGATCGTTTTCGAACGGATAGACCCGGAAGAGATCCCGGACACGGATGGGACCGGCCGCGATCGTTTCCTCGGCCCGGAAGAGCGCGGCGGATGACAGCATCGCCCCCGACGCCTCCAGGTGCACTTTGTGCAGCAACGTGAGCAGCGCGTTGTCGTGGTATCGGACCCCGGTCGTATCGAACGGACCCGTGGCCCTCCCGATCACTTCATCGGTTCGCTCGTGGCCGTGTTCC
>JALGZO010000061.1 GCA_025774865.1 bacterium
CCTGTCGACACCGGCTGGGAGAAGCTCGTCCCGGAGATTGCGAGATTCGCGCGGAAGGAAGAGCCGACCGGGCGCGCGGGAGCATCTCGCCACTAGGACGACACTGCGAGCAGCCGCCCCGGTTGAAGCCACCGCCCGGCATCTGAGAGAATAAACGGTGCGCCCCACCCCGCGAGGGAACGACGATGCGCTCGATCCTCGCCGCCGCAGTCATTCTCGTCAGCGTCCCGCCGGCCTCCCTTCCCGCGGCCCCGTGCACCGATTACGGGAACACGATCCGCTGGGTTCGGGGGCTGACGTTCGGCCCCCCGCATCCGAACAGCCATTACGTCCGCGGGCTGGAGATCGCGGACGACACCGCGTACCTGGCCGCCACCTACTCCGGTCTGCTGGTCTTCAGCCTCGCGGATCCCTTTCGACCGGTACAAGTGACCGGTCGCGGACATGCGGGTGCCGTGCTCGACGTCCGACGCAGCGGAGATCTGCTTGCGCTCGCGGTCTGGGGAGATCGGGACTCGATCGTCCTCTACGATATCTCGGATCCCGGATCTCCCCGGCGGCAAGGGTCGGTCTCGTTCCCGAGCGCCTACGGCGTCACGGTGCTCGGGTTCGACGGCGATCGCATGGTCGTGAACGGCCGGCGCGACGGAATCCACGTCCTGGACGTTTCGAATCCGCTCGCTCCCGTCGATCTGGGTCTCCTCGATCCCTCGAGCCACTTCACCGATTTCGTCTTCGTGTCGCATGCTCCGTCGCGCGTGGCGTACGCGGCATCATGGGATCACGGGATCGCGATCTACGATTTCTCCACGCCCTTCCCGACGCGGCGCGGAGAGCTCGCCGGCCCCTGGACGCACGTGACCCGCGAGCCGGGCGCGGACCACGCCTTCGCCGCGGGGGTCACGGAGGAAGGGGACGTCTTCGTGTCGTCGCTCGACATCTCGGACCCGCTTCGTCCCCGCGTCATCGACACGGTCAAGCCGGGCTGTGCGAGATCGCGGTGCGTTCACAGGGGGGGTTGGCCCTTCGTCAAGGGCATCACGGCGGCGGCGGACCGCGTCATCGTGAACACGTACGGTGGCTACGTGCTCGTGGACGCGTCGAATCCGGCGGCGCTCGAGCGCCGCGGCGCGTTCGCCGGACCGCAAGGCGCGGTGGAACTCGAGTTGCACGGAGACGTTATCTACGCCGCAGAGGACATCCGCGGACTGCACGTCTACGCGA
The DNA here is from genome assembly GCA_025774865.1 of bacterium. GTDB lineage: Bacteria > ARS69 > ARS69 > ARS69 > ARS69 > JALGZO01. The sequence goes on from JALGZO010000061.1 coordinate 1,225, forward strand.
TCGACTCGTTCGAGACGCCCGAGCCGCTCGGACGTCTTCTCGTCGACGACACCGTCGGCGATCCCGATATCCGCCTCGAGGACATCGAGGTCATCGGGAATCTCGCGTTCCTGGCCGAGTACGTCACTGAGGGGGACTACTACGACTTCCGTGCGTGGTGGCAGCTCGAGGTCGTCGATCTGTCGACGCCCCACGACCCGACGTCGATCAACGTGATCGAGACGAAGGAGCCCTTCCCGATCGCGAAGCTGCACGAGGTCGACGGCGCTCTCTACGCGTCCTGGGCGCACCGGGTCCACTCGATGTCGCTCGAGGATCCCCGCCGGCCGGAGCCGCTCGGCACCGTGTCTATCTCGGGGCCGCAGCGCCCGACCATCACCGATCTCGCGGTCGTCGGTGCCCGCGTCTTTGCCTCCGGGCGACGAACTCCCACGGGGGCGCTCGTCGAGTTCGATTTCTCGGATCCGACCGCGCCCGAGTTCGTCGGCATGACACCGATTCCGGGCCGTGCCCTCGCTATCGCGGTGAGCGGGGACTACGCGTATCTCGCGTCCGCTGAAATCGGAATCACGATGATGGATCTGACCGTGTCGCCCCCCGCGCTGATCGGCTACGTGGGCACGGGTGGGGTGGCCAGCGATATCGAGATCCAGGGCGACGTGGCGTACGTCGCGCTGGGCGTGGACTCGGGGCGGATCGGGAGAGCCGAGGTCGCCGTACTGGATCTGGGTGATCCCGCCTGGCCCACGGTCCGCCGACTCGTGGCCGTTCCCCACGCGGCCGTGGATCTCGAGTTACATGGAGACTATCTCTACGTCGCCGCGGAGCGGGACGGCCTGATCGTGTTGGATGCGCGAGATCCCTTTGCCTCGATCGTGAGAGGGGGCATCGCGACCGGAACTTCGCCCTCGCTCGTTCGTCTGTCCGGGGGACATCTCGTCGCGGCCTCGAGCGCCGGCTTCGACGTGCTCGCGGTCGAGTGCGCCGCCCGGCGCGTCTCGGTCCCAGCGCCGGGGCCGCCCGAGCCGGAACCGGTGACGTTGTTCGCGCAGCCAACCCGGGATGGCGCCGAGCTCGCGTTCCGACTCTCGTCGGAGGAGGTCGCGACGCTCACGGTGTACGACGTCACGGGCCGCCGCGTCCGGGACCTGCAACGGGCGCGATTGTCGCCCGGCGACCATCGGCTCACCTGGGACGGCCGTGACGACGGAGGGCGCCGGGTCGCGGCCGGGGTCTACTTCCTCCGGCTCCGAACCGAACGGCGCGCCACCACGGCGAAGGTCGTCGTCAGCCGCTGAGAAATCCGCGCCCCTCTTCTACACACTCATCAGGATCGCGGTGACCTCGCTCTCGGTCGCGGCCGCGATGACTTCAGCATAGATTCCGACCTGCCGCCGATACACCGGCAGCTCGCGCTCAAGCTCCCGGTCGGTCTTGAAGTCGACGACGGTCCAGCGCTCGCCGTCGCGGAACGCGAGATCCACGACTCCGTCCACGATCGTGCCGTCGCTTTCCTGGAACGTGACCGGAGTTTCGCGCCGGCAGTCGCCCCGCGCCTCGGCCTCGCTCGCGCGCACCATCAGCGGATGCGCGAAGGCCTTCTCCACCGTGCGCCGTGCGGCCTCGATCTCGTCCGGCGCTGCACCGAGGATGCGGCCCTGCAGCTCCGTCGTGCGGCGGATTCCGCCCGCATCGGCGTCGAGGGGAGCGGTCGCGAGCACCGCGTGAACGAGCCCACCGAAGCGAGGGCCGACGGGACGTCCGGCGTCGCGCGGCAGCTCGACCACTTCGACCGCGGGACCGTCGGAATCCTTGCGAAGGATCGCGCGCTCGGTCGCCGTCTGCACTCGCAGGCTCGGAGTGGACGCGCGGGCGATCGACTCGGCCCGACGGGCCGCCCAGGTCTCGTGACGTTTCACGTCGGTCTCGACGTCGTCCTTCTTCGCCTCCTTGCTCATGAGTTGCTCCTGTCGGACGCCGAAGAGCGGCGGCGCGTCGAGCCGGATCGTCCGCGGATCCCACCACACGACGTTTCCGTGGCGCCCCGGTCGCACGGACGAGAAACCGCCGGCCTCGTGCGGGCGATCGAGCGTGCTGTCCTTTCCGAACGGCGGGCACCCGGGCGCCTCTTCGGCTTCCGCCCACCTTTCGTGGGGTGGGTAGATCGCGTCGTTCAACGGCGCGACCCAGCCGACGGGGGAGACGCGGCCGGATTCTTCCTCGCGGGTCTCGCCGAAGCGCTGGTCGCCGACCGCGGGCACCACCAGGAGGTCGCGGGCGCGAGTGGCCGCGACGTAGGCGACCCGGATCCCCTCCGCGCGATCGCGACGAACCTCTTCCTCCTGGGCATCCAGGAGCTCGGCCGGTGACCAGCCGGCGATGCGGACTGCGGCAAGCTCGGTCTCCGGTTCGATCATGCGGGTCGCCGTGTTGCGTGCGAGGTCCGCCGTCATGTCGGCGAGAATCACGATGGGGAACTCGAGCCCCTTCGCCTTGTGCACCGTCATGATGCGGACGCCTTCGCTCCCCTCTTCGAGGATCGGCGCCTCGCCCGCCTTGCGTCCGTCGGCGTCCTCGATCAGCCGTTCGATGAATCCGCGAAACGAGATTCCGCCTCCGCTCTCGTAGCCACGTGCTTGCTCCGCTACGTGGAGGACGTTGGCCAGCGCTTGTTCTCCGGAAGGGCGGAGCGCGAAGCCCGCGTGCGCCCGAGTCTTCTCGAGCAACAGATTGATCGTCTCGGCGATCGGCCGGCGGTTCCGCCGTCGATGCAAGTCCCCGAGGATCTCCAGCGCTTCCCAAATCGGCGCGAGGTGCTCGGGCAGGTCGTCCTTCGGCCGGCGGAAGGGGTGAACTCGTTTGAAGCGGTGCCGGTACTCGAGAAGCGCCTCGTCCCCGACGGCGAAGAGCGAACCCTTCAAGGTGGCGAAGACGGAGAGTTCGTCGTCGGGCCACTCGATCGCAGAGAGCGCGGTACGGATCGTCTCGACCTCTTCACGCTCGTGAAATGACCGCCCGCCGACGAGCAGGTGCCGGACCCCGCGCGCCTCGAGCGCCTGGACGTACGAGCGCGTGACGTCGCCGGCGAAGAAACTGTCGAATCGCCGGAAGAGGAGGCAGACGTGACGCGCGTTAACCGGGACGCGTTCCTCCGGGTTCTCGCGCTCGGTGACGGTCCACCCGCTCTCGTTCAGGAGCCACTCGACGAACGCGCCGACGGCGTCCGGCAGCGAGCGCTCGATCGCGCTCTTCGTGACGTTGCGATAGCCGTACGGGCGCGGCACCGGCAGTGCGACGAGCGCAGGCTGATCGACGCTCGGCTCACGAAACGGCGAGAGCGCAACGTATTCCGCCTGGTGCGACTCGACGTCCCCATCCATGAGGTCGGGGAACACGTCGTTGACCGCTGCCTGGATCTCCGGGACGGCGCGGAAGCTCGTTGTGAGGTGCACGTGTCGCGCGCCACGCGCCAGGAGCATCTCCTTGACCTCCAGGTAGATGCTCACGTCGGCGCGCCGGAATCGGTAGATCGACTGCTTCGGGTCCGCGACGAGGAAGAGCTTGCCGGGAGTCGGCTCGACTTCGCGCCAGTCGCGCGCGCCCTCGTCGGTGGCGACGAGAAGCAGGAGAATTTCCGCCTGCAGCGGATCCGTGTCCTGGAACTCGTCGACGAACAGGTGGGTGAAGCGCCGCTGAAAATCGGCGCGCACGTCCCGGTTGTCGCGGATCAGGTCTCGAGCCCGGATGAGCAGGTCGACGAAATCGAGGCGGCCGGTCCGCCGCTTCAGCTGGTCGTACCGGTCGATCGTCTCGAAGAGCTCCCGCTGCAGGAGGGCGGCCAGGTCGGCGTCCGCGTCACGGGAGAAGACGCGAAGCGCCTCGTGGAGCTCGCGATGGGCGGCGTGCGCCTGCTCGCGCGGGACCCCCTTCCCGTACGACTTGCCGTAACCCTTCCGCACGCGTCCGAACTTCCAGCCACCGAGGTCGATGAGCGACGCTTCCACCCCGTCGTAGTCGCGAGGCCGCACGGTCTCGGCGGTGCGGAGCTCTCGACTGAGGCGCCGCGCACGCTCAGTGTCCTTGTAGAAGTTGTCACTCCCCTTGGTCGGCTGATCCGTGAGATCCGAGAACTCGTGGAGTCTCTCGACGAGCTCGTCGATGCGGGTCTCGCGCGGGAAGTCGCGGCGCCGCCAGGGCGCCGGGAAGTCGCGCCAATCGCACAGAGTCCACCCGGCGAGGCGAAGCCGCCCGACCGGTCCGTCGTCAGACTGCGAGTGAGAGATGCGACGGAGCGAGCGCCGTACGCCCTCCGGAGGGTCTTCGAGCTTCTCCTGCAGCCAGAAATGAAACGCCTCGGAGTAGAGACGCTCAGCCTCGCCGTCCGTCATCGTCTCGAACTTCGGGTCGACCTCCGCCTCGATCGACCGCTCGCGAAGGAGATCCGCGCAGAATCCGTGGATCGTTCCTACCCGAGCCTCCTCCAACCGCGCCAGAGCCTTCTCGAGGCGATCGTGGCGGTCGCGGTCGACCGAAGCCTCCTGCCGCGCCTTCTCGAGGCCGGCCCGCATCCGAAGCTTCAGCTCGCCCGCCGCCTTTTCGGTGAACGTCACCGCGACGATGCTGTCGACTCGAGCCCGCCCTTCCGCGAGGACCGCAACGATGCGGTTCACGAGCTCGGTCGTCTTTCCGGTACCGGCCGCCGCCTCCACGAGGAGGTTGTCGTCGAGCTCGCGGGCGATGACCGTGCGCGCGTCGGCGTCGGCGAGTGCGGGAGCGGGCCCCGCGGCGGTCTTCGTCACGGTAGTCCCCTCAACGCCCGCAGGTCTTCGATCAGCGCCGGGGCCTTGCGCCCGGCGCGGATTTCCTCGCTCGGCCCGCACACGGCGCGGAAGTCGCACCAGGCGCACGCGTTCTTGCGCGGGGCCGGAGGCAACGTGCCGCTCTCGACTGCGCGGTCCACGATCTCCATCACCTGATTGGCGTAATGACGCGCGAAGTCGTGCAGGGGGATGTTCACTTCCGTGAAGCGCCCGCGCGACGTGCAGAAGAAGAGACGCGCCGACTCGACAGTGCCGGGCAGCGCCTTCTCGACCGCGAGACTGTAGAGGGCGGGTTGAAGGATCTCGCCGCCGCCCACGATCGTCCCCTCACTCGGTGGGTGCGCACCCGTCTTGTGATCGGTGACGCGGAGGTGACCGTCTCCGGGGCGCCGTTCGATCAGATCCACGGCGCCACGGAGCTTCCAGCCTCCGGGCAGAATGACGGGGTCTGGGAGTGAGTCCGCAGCGTCGAACCGGTCTCGCAGTCCGAACGCGAACTCGAAGTGCTCGGGTACCCAATCTTCGTCTTCGGACATCATCTTTAACCAGACGCGAAGGTCGCCGCGGATGGCGCCGACCTCGTCCTGCCACACGCGGAGAATCGCGGGCGCGAGATCCTCCCGGTACTTCGTCTCGACCACGTCCAGCGTATCGTCGAGGACGGCCGTAGCGTCAGCGAGTCCGCCGGGACGAACCGGTAGCGCGTTCGCGTCCTTCAGGGCGCGTAATGTCTCCGCCTGGATCTCGTGCACCATGCTTCCCCTCGTCAGCGGATCGAGCTGCACGAGAGCGACCGCTTCGCGCCGCGGTTCGAGCCGGTGGATCGCCGCGAGCAGGAACTGGTAGGGACACGCGGCGTACCGTTGCAGAGCGGTGACCGAGTAGGGCCGCTCGCTCGGACGCTGGGACGCGAGCGCGGGGGCCGTCCGTTCGGTCGTTCGAACGAGGCCGTCCTCGGGCGCCCACGCCTTGGCGCGCCATCGGATCCAGCGCGAGCGCAGCGAGCGCGCGAGGTGATCGTTCATCTCGAGCAAGTAACGAGCGCGCCCCTTCACGTTCGAGGGCCGTGATTCGTCGAGGAGCTTGCGGAGGGTCGACAGATCGTGTTCCACGGCGTCGATTGCGTCCGCCGGCGCGGGCGGCGCCGGCCAGGCCAGGCGCGCGTTCGTGACCGAGTCGGCCTCGCGCTCGAGCTCCTCGTGGTCGGGGAGGTGGCCGCGCGTGGCGCGGGCGACGTCCAGACCGTAGAAAGAGGGGACGCGTGGTCGCGCCTCCACCACGTCGACGCGCGGGTACGAGAGAACGACCCGATCCTCGGCGGCGCCGACGGCGAGTTGCAGCAGCATTCGTTCCTCGTGGCCGCGGCCGATCTGCGTGCGCAACCCGTCCGAGAGAGAGAGACGTCGCGCGTCGAGGAGTAGCGGATCCTCGCGCGGACGGCGCGGAAACACGCGCTCGGCGAGGCCGGGCACGAACACGACCCGGAAGCTCCGGCCGCGCGCAGCGTCGGGCGTGGCCACGTACACGCGACCGAAGCGGCTTGCCGGCTGCTCCTTCTCGAGAGTCGAGAGCCGTTCGGCGAGGACTGAGCTCACCTCCTCGATGGTCAGCGGACCGACCGCCGCCATCGGGTGCATCTCGGCGAGGACGCCGAGGACGCGATCGGGTCGTCGCAGGACGCTCGGCGCCAGATCCGAGAGGATGCGAAGCCACTCTCCCCAGGTGGCCCGGTCCGGGAAATCGTCGAGCGCGTCGATGATCGGCAGCGCGAAACGCTCGAGGTGTCCGAGGTTCGTGATCTCGCGCTCGAAGGCGGGGATGCGAGGCGACTCGGGCTCTTCCGCGGCGAGGCGTTCGAGCTTCATCTTCAGCTCGTTCTCGAGTCCTGCGAGCCGTCGCCGCCAACGGTCCCTCCCGCCGATGACGGCCGCCTCCACGAGATACTCCTCCCACTTCCACGGGGCACGGAGGGTTCCTGCGACCTGCGGCCCGTCGTCGGCGGGGGCGGCCGCGGTCGCCTCCGTCGGCTCCTTCGGGAAGAGCGCGAGCTGGACGATGTTCGCCGCCGCCCCGAGGCTCTCCTCGTCCGAACCGACCCAGGTCTCGCGACCCGCCGGTGGCGCTCCATCGGGTTCGAGATCCGGCACCTGGCTGAACGACAGGTACTCCGAGAAGCGCTTGGCCGAGAGCCCCTCCGTCTTGCACGCCAGGAGCGCGAGAAACGCACGCCCGGAGGGGTCGGGGCGCTTCGTACCGCGGGCGAAGTAGGCGGGGATTCCCGCGCGACGGAACGCGGTCTCCAGGTGGGCCGAATAGAGCTCCGGAGCCCGGAGGAAGACCGCGATCTCGTCGAACGCGACCTCGTTCCTCGTCGCGCGGACGATCTGTCGCGCGATCTCGACGCATTCGCGCGCCTCACCCGGCGCGGAAAAGAACCGCACGCTCTCGTCGAGTTCGCGTTGCGGAGGTTTGTCGTCCGAAAACAGGAACGATTGAAGACGCGAGAGGCTCGTGACGCGACGCGATTTCGAATCGCGCGCGAAGGGCTCGACCGGGCCGATCGCATCGAGCGCGGTCACGGTCTCGCGGTCGCCGGCGGGCACGGTAGCGAAGACGGCTTTCGATCTCGCGAGCAGGTTGCCGAGGAACTCGCGCTCCAAGGCGGATCCGATCGCGACATCGAGCAGCAGGACCGGTGCGGTACGAAGGTCGCGCAGCTCGTCGAGGCCGCGGATCGCGAGACGCAGCATCGCCGGCCGATCGGCGATCGACGCCTTCCCGAGCTCTTCCTCAAACAGGCCGTGGAGCAGGGCCAGGTCGCGCGGCTCGCGGGCTCCGTCCGCGGCACCGCTTCCGTCAGCGTCGCCCGTGGCCGCCGAGTCGAGACCCGCCAACCGCAGCTCCCCGACGGTGGAGGCGAGCGCCCGGGCGAATCCGGGGAACTCGGCGGCCTTCTCGAGGTGCGGCAGGGCGGCCCGATGCACTCCTTCGAACGTAGCGCGGGCCGCGACGGCTTCCACTCCGAGAGGCGTCGCCGGGGTCTGCTCGTTCCGCGCAAGCTCACTCGTCGCGAGACGCGCGACGAGTTGCATGAAGCTGAAGCGGTGAAGACCGAATGTCGCGCCGCGTCCGGCGAGTCGCCTCACCGAGAGACCGCGCACGAAGTCGTCCACGGCCGGCCGGCTCGCCCCGACGATCAGTACTTCGGACGCGGGAGGACAGGAGCGCACGAAGGTGCCGGCGGCGGTCAGGCGTTCGCGACTGGAGCTGGATTCGAAGAGCTGGATCATCCGTCGCCTCGGGGGCCGAGCCTGGCTGGAGAGTAGCCGATTGCCCGGAGTCGGCAAGCGGGATTGCCGCGTGACGGTCGGGCACGAGCGAAGCACGATCGGTTCGTGCTAATCTATGTGCGCGGGTCGCTCGGCGGCCGAGGAGCATCGTCGCGGCCGTGATCCGGAGAGACTCGTCCCCGGAGAGGAGGTTCCGTGATGGGGGACCCTCGAGATGAGAAGACCCTGCTCTCGAAGCCGTCGGCTCCTTCCAATGAGTTCCCACGCCCCACCGTTCCCGAGGACAGGCTCGCCGAATGGCAAACGGCCGTGGACTCGATGGCCGAGCGGCTGGGAGTTCCGGTAGGGCTCATCAAGAAGGCCGAGTTCCAGCGGACGATCGTGCTGGTCGCGAACAAGGACGGCGATCACTCCTTCAAGAGAGGCGATGCGGCGCGCTTGGACTCGGGACTCTACTGCGAGACGGTGATGGGGCGGCGTCGAGAGCTGCTCGTACGGAATGCGCTCGAAGATCCTGAGTGGGCGGGCGGACGGGCCGTCAAGCTGGGCTTCGTCTCCTACCTCGGGTACCCGCTTCTCTGGCCCGACGGCGAGATCTTCGGGACGCTGTGCGTGCTCGACCGGGAAGAGCACTCGTTCAGCCCCGAGGCCCAGGAGTTAATGGTCGGGATCAAGGAGACGATCGAGCGCGACCTCGCCGGCCTTTGAGCGGACCTCCCGCCCGAAGAGGAGGGCCCGGCCGTTGCGGCGACCGGGCCCTTGGGGAGAGCGGGGGGGTGATGCGGGATTACTTCTCGTACTTTCTCATCTCGCGATCGACGAAACGGGTACCTGCGGCCAGATCGTACACGCCGAGCTCGCCGTCAACGGTGTTCGTCAGGAAGTAAGCCCAGAGAGTGACGCGCCGGAGGCTCTCCGGGAGACCGCTGACGTCCGGTGCGCTCGCCACGAAGGAAGCGTTGGGCGACTCCGGGGCGACCGCGGAATGCTTGTCGGCGGCGAAGGCCGACGTGCTCAGGATCATCAAGGCCACGAGTGAGAGGGCGACGGGTTTCATTTCGGATTCCTCCAAGGGTTCGAGTTCCGACGGGGTTCATTTCCCGTCTCGCACCCTTGATCGAGATCGCCGTCGTTTTTCGGGGCCGGAGTCGCGACGCTCCCTCACTTTGTGTAGGATGAGGGTGGTCAGGGGCCCTGGACCCGTGAATCGGCACGTCGGCGTCGAGAGGAGTCCATCATGATGCGCCCCAATCTCGGTTCCCCCGCGTTCGTGGCCGCGGTACTCGTTGCGGCTCTACATGTTGTCCCGGGCCAGGCCCGCGCCAGATCCGCCCCCGATAATGATCTCACCGGCCCCCGGCCGCGCACGGACGAGTTCGAGGGCTGGTTCCATGACGCCGGGCAGCTTCTACTCCACACTTCCAATCGCGGATACTTCGGGCGCCGTGGCTCTGACGCCACCAACCCCTCCGGGGAATGGCCGGCCGGGTCCGATCAGGAATACCTCTACGCTGCGGGGCTCTGGGTGGCGGGAGTCGGGGTCGATACGACGGCCACGAGCGGCTTCTTCCAGTTCGGTGAGTTCTGGAATCACGAGAACGAAGGCTGCGGCGATCCGATCCAGGGCATTTGCGTGACGCACCACGGGGCGCCATCCGGACTTCGCTTCATCGACGACGACCGGGACGGTCTGATCGACGAGGACGCCCTCGACGGCAAGGACAATGACTCAGACGCTCGCATCGACGAGGACTTCGCCGCGATCTCGGAGCAAATGTTCCGGGCCGTGTTCTACGACTCTTCGACGTTCTTCAATCAGTTTCACATCGATCCGCGCGACGACCACACGGCACTCGGCCTCACGGTGACGCAGGAGAGCTATGTTTGGAGCGATCCGGCGATCGACGACTTCGTCGGGATCGAGTACCGGATCGAGAACACGTCTGACTCGATCGACGGCGTCGGGTGGGAGATCCGCCGCGTGTACCTCGGGATGCTCACGGACTCGGATGTCGGCTACGATAACGACGACTGGAGTCCGTGGGTCGACGATCAGGGCGCCTACGTCGAGGTCGACACGACGGTGACGGACGGCCCCGGCGGACCATTCTCGGTCTCCCTCCGCATGGCCTACACTTACGATTCCCCCGGCAATGTCGAAGACGTGCCCGGCTACCTCGGAATGATGTTGCTCGGTCACACGGTAGACACGGAATCGCCTGATTTCGAGAGCTCGTTCGCGCCGAGGGAGGTCGGTGTGCACGCGTTCAGGCTCTGGTCCGCCGGTAGTGCCGATCCGCTCGACGACCTCGACCGCTATCACCTGCTCCGGGGCGTGAGCGACACCGCGCGGACCATCGATCCCCCCTCGACCCGCCCGGACGATTACCGCCACCTGACCTCGGCCGGCCCGTTCAACCACTTCCCGGTCGGGGCGGCCATCGTTCTGCAGGTGGCGTTCGTCTGCGGCGAGATGGTCGAGGTCTTCGATCTCGAGACCGGCGGATCCCAGAGGATCCCCGATCTCACGAACCCCATCCGCGCGCAGCGAGTCTTCGACGGTTACCTCGATCCGGACACGGGTGAGCGAATTCACTGGGTGTTGGGTTCTCCGCCCGAGGCCGCGAGCGTCGCGGTGACCCCGGGCAACGGAATCGCGACCGTCGAATGGGACGAGTCTCCCGAGAGCGTTCCCGATCCCATCACGGGAGAGACCGACTTCGCCGGCTACCAGCTGGAACGGGCTGGTCCGATGCCGAGCCCGGGTCTTCCTCCAGACGATTTGTGGCGGGTTGTCGGGGCGTGGAACGCGGACGCGCTCTCAGACATCGACACCGGGAGCCCGGGAGTCGGCCGTTACCGCTACGTGGATTCCGGACTGCGGAACTTCCAATCGTACTGGTACCGCGTTCGAACCCGGGACCGCGAGGGCTTGCTGTCGACGTCGACGGCCGGGGACCAGGTCCGGGTCGTGCCGCTCGCGGCCACGGCCGTCGCGCCCGAGCCCATCGTCGTCGTGACGAATCCGCAAACGTCGCGCTTCCGCTTCCTCAATCTGCCGGAGGGCTCGGCCGTCCGCATCTACACGGTCGCCGGGAAGCTGTTGACGAGCATCGCGCCCGATCGGGATGGGGCCACGGTAGGACAGGCTACCTGGCGGCCCGCGGCTCACGCGGCGGCGAGCGGGGTGTACTTCTACCGCATCTCGACCCCGGAGGGAGTGGCCCGGACCGGCAAGCTCGTGGTCCTGCGATAAGCGGATCCTCCGGGCCCACCGTTGCCGAGAGAGACACGGGCGGGCAACGACACCTTGAAAAACTAGACATGCGTCTAGTATTCTATCGGCATGCCAGCCTCGTCTCCTTCCCGCTTGCGGCGCATTTGGAACCCGCCGAATCCGTACCTCTCCCGGCAGAGGGAGCTCCTCGGCGAGCCGCCGGTGGCGGACCTCGAGATCTACGAAGATCGTTCTCGATCGATCCTCTCCGAGAACGACAGCCCCGACGTCGGCTTCCGCTGGAGCGTGAACCCGTACCGCGGCTGCTTCCACGCGTGCTCCTACTGCTACGCGCGTCCGACTCACGAATACCTGGGATTGGGAGCCGGCACGGACTTCGAGCGCAAGATCTTCGTCAAGCCCCAGGCGCCGGCTCTTCTCGAGAAAGCGTTTCGGAGGAAGAGCTGGCGCGGCGAGCTCGTCGCGTTCTCGGGCGTGACCGACTGCTATCAACCGCTCGAGGCCGCGTGGAATCTGACGCGTCGCTGCCTGGAAGTGTGCGAGAGGTTCGCGAATCCCGTCGCCATCGTGACCAAGTCGCAGCTCATCCGCCGGGACGCGGACTTGCTGAAGCGCCTCGCGGATCTGACCTACGTCAACGTCGCCATCAGCATCCCGTTTCTTCGCGAGGACGTGACCCGGAAGATGGAGCCCGGGGCGCCGTCGGTGAGAAGACGGTTCGAAACGATGCGCGAATTGGCCGACGCCGGGATCCCCGTGGGGATCGCCGTCGCGCCGATCATCCCGGGGCTCAACGACACCGACATTCCGCGCCTGTTGCAGGAGGCACATCGCTGTGGGGCGAGCTCGGCGTTCCGAGTGTTGCTCAGACTTCCCGGGAGCACGCGCGCGGTCTTTCTCCATCGTCTGGGCGAGCAGATGCCGTTGCGCGCCTCCCGCGTCGAGAACCGGATCCGCGACGTGCGAGACGGCAAACTCAACGACAGCCGTCTCGGTAAGCGAGGGCGAGGGGAGGGCGGTTACTGGGAGACGATCGAGCGAGTGTGGAGCCTCTGGACCCGCCGCCTCGACTTGCGCGACGGTGACGATTCTCGTGCAGTGGTCGCGGCGGAGAAACGCGCGCCCCGGCAGCAGGAGCTCCGCTGGTAGTCGCCCAGTCTACAGTCTCATCATGAGGCTGCCGGCGAGAGCGAGAAAGACGTTCGCGAACGCGTAGGTGCCCACGTAGCCGAGCATCGGCGTGGAGCTCTTCGCCTGGTCGGTCACTTGCTGCAGCGCGGCGGTGCTCGTCATCGAGCCCGTGATCGCGCCGAGGAGGAGCGCCACGTTCATGCGCATGAGGAACCGTCCGACGACGAAGCAGGAAACGACGGGGACGATGGTGATGACTGCGCCGCCCAGAGCCAGCTCGAGACCCAGGGTCTGGAAGGTCTCCACGATCGTCTCACCCGCCGACACCGCGATGCCCGTCATGAAAAAGAGCAGCCCGAGCTCCATGAGTATGTAGCGGGCCCCCTCTGGCAGCTGGCCGAAGTAGGGCCGCGACGAAGTCAGCCATCCCATGGCGAGCCCGGCCAGGAGTACCCCGCCGGCCGTGCCGAGACCGATCTTCGTCATCCCCAGCGTGATCGTCGGGATCCCGATCACGACCCCCAGGGCAATGCCGAACGCGAACGTGACGAGATCGGTCTGATAGGAACGGTGCTCCTGGTATCCGAGAAGCTCGGTGATCTGTTCGAGCTTCTCGTGCGCTCCGGTGAAGACCATCGTGTCGCCTCTCCGAATATGGAGGTCCGCCCTTCTCGGGAGCG
>JALGZO010000062.1 GCA_025774865.1 bacterium
GGCGAGCCGGCCGCGCAAGAGAGCGCGGACGAGTCCGCCGCGGACGCCGCGGACGCCCCGGCCGCGCCGACGCTCTCCGAGATCGTGAACCTCGTCCAGGAGCATGGGGCGAGTCTCCTCGCGGTGGAGTCTCGGCTCGAGCCCGACCCGGACATCAAGAAGATCGTCGAGAGCGTGCAGGAGGCTGTCGCCACGCGGGCCGACTTGGAGGCGAGGGTAACGGCGGCTCTCGAGAAGCGGGCGTCGATCTTCCGTCTCAGGACTCTCGGCGAGGAGGCGGACCTCCTCCGCCGGGAGTTCGAGGACTGGGGCGGCAAGCTCGACTCGGAATTCGACGATCGGAGCCGCGACCTGGAGGCGGTCAAGGCGGGATGGACCGCGATCGACGCCGCGATCGAGCAGGTCGCGGACCTCCCGGAAGCGCTCGTCAGCGAGATCAATTCCATGAGTGAGCGCACCGACGGCATCGAGCCGAATCTCACGGAGCAGCTCAACTGGCTCGTGGAGGGGCAGGGCCGCGCGTCCAGGGAAAAGGCCGAGGTCGTCGCATTGATCGGACGGCTCGACGACGCGATGGACCAGGACACGCAGAAGCTATTCGGGCGGGACGCCCCCCGCCTCTGGCGAGCGTGGAGCGCTGCGCCCCCCGACGAGGGCCTCGACCTGTCGCTTGCGGACGTCTTGGGGGAGTTCGGTGCGTACGCAACCGAACAGCGGGATCTCATCATCGCCCATGCCCTGTTCGTCGTAGCGCTCGCCGTGATGTTCACGATCCTGCAGCGGAGCGCGCGCAAGGGCGAAGAGGTCGACGCGGGGCTCAGCGGAGCCGCCGACGCCCTGGGCAACCCGCTCTCGGCCGCCGTGATGCTCGGGTTTCTCCCCACGTACTGGATCCATTCGCTGGGACCGCGGGACCTCATAGTCGTCAGCTACCTGCTGATCTCGGTCCCCCTGGTGCATCTGCTCAACAAACACTTCCCCGCGGTGCTGCGGCCCGCCGCGCGGGCGCTCGTGGCCGCCGTGGTCGTGTACTTCCTGGTCGAGCTCCTGACCGAGGAGCTCTCGCTCGCGTACCGGCTCGGCCTGCTGCCGGTGGCCGGGGTCGGAGCCGTGGCCTTCGCCCGGGTGCAGCGCCATTACGTCGCCGACGAAGCGATTCGGGATTCCGGCGCACGACGCCTCCTTGTTCCAGCCGCGAGGCTCGGGTCCGCCATCCTCGTCGGGGCGGTGTTCGCCAACGTGCTCGGACACACCCGACTGGCCGACCTGCTCACACGCAGCACGATCATGAGCACTTACCTCGGGCTTCTGACATTCGTGGGGGCGGTCCTCCTCCGGGCGGTCGTCGATCTCTCCGTCCGGTCGCGCGCACTGCAATCCCTCCGCGTCGTCCGGGCCCGGACGATCCTCATTTCGCGCCGGCTCAAGAACTTCGTGAACGTAGTGGCGGCGCTCTTTTGGATCGTCGTCGTCTTGATCCTCACGCGGCTCTTCGATCCGCTGCGGGGCGCCGCGAACCGAGTCCTCGAGCAGCCACTGAACATCGGGGACGTCCAACTCGCCCTCGGCGACTTTGTCGCGTTCGGCCTGACGTTCTGGGTGGCGCTCCTGATCGCGCGCTTCGTCCGGTTCGTCCTCGAGGAGGGCGTCCTGCCCGCGATGTCTCTCCCTCGCGGCGTCCCGGCCACCGTCTCCAAGCTCACGGGCTACCTGATCGTGTCGCTCGGGCTCATGCTGGCACTCGCCGCGGCCGGGTTTCCGCTCGATCGCCTGGCGTTCATGGCGGGCGCGTTCGGCCTGGGGCTCGGGTTCGGGCTCCAGAATCTCATCGCGAACTTCGTGTCGGGGCTGATCCTTCTCATCGAAAGACCGATTCAGGTCGGGGACACGATCGAGTTCGGCACGCGCACGGGAAGGGTCACGCGGATCGGGATCCGCTCCAGCGTCGTGCGCACCTGGGACGGCGCCGAGGTCAACGTGCCGAACGGCGCGCTCGTCTCGAACGAGGTCGTGAACTGGACGATGTCCGACGCGAGGCGGCGGCTCAGCATCCCGGTCGGAGTGTCCTACGGCACCGACCCGGCGAAGATCCCGGACATTTTGCTCCCGGCCGCGACGGAGCACGAGGGCATCCTCGAGGACCCGGCGCCGGAAGTCCTGTTCAACGGGTTCGGGGAGAGCTCGCTCGACTTCGAGCTGCGGTGCTGGACGCAATCCCCGGACTGGCTGACGTTCAAGAGCGAGATCACGTTCGCGGTGTACGAGCGGCTGAAGGCAGCGGGAGTGGAGATCCCGTTCCCGCAGCGGGATCTCCACTTGCGTTCGTCGGACGTGGCGCTCGGACGCTCCGGGCCCGAGTCCTTGGCGTAACCCCTACGGCGTGTACCAGATCGGGCTCGTGTACGCGCGCTCCTGCAGCGTCTTCCAGACCTCGTCGCCGAGCTTCACGCCGAACCGCTTGGCGTCGTAGCACACCCAGCGCGGGGTCGGGATCTCGAGCACACGTGCGTAGTAGAAGGCCTTCAGCCGCGGCCACGACGAACGCCGACAGCTTCAAGATGATTCTTGCGTGCATTGAATATCCCCTCGCGTTAGCCGACTGGAAGCGTGTACGTCACGTTGAGGCGCCAGGAGTTCTTGACCGCGGAGCCCGGCCAGTCCTTGTAGATCACGCTCGTCCGGTACTCGCCGTAGAGGTTCCAGCTCGACTTCTCCTGAACGATCACCTTGCCGACCCGGATGCCGATTGGCAGGTAGAACTCCTTCGAGTCCCAGTCGTACTGCGCGACCATGTCGCCGTTGCCGATGTACCAGCCCTTCGAGAGCCGGTAGTTCAGGAAGGGGGCGATGCCGAGCGGGTTCGTGTCGCTCGTGCCGGGCGCGAGGTTGTTGGGATCGACCGCGCGCCAGGACTGCGTCAAGAGGAGGCCGTAGAACCACTTCCCCTGCCCGTTGACGGCCGCCGCGGCGAAACCGTAGCCCCACTCGTCGCGGGCGACCTTCTCGTCGCCGGGCAGGGTGACGAGAGGACCGATACCCGTGCGGCCGGAGCCCCAGTCCCAGGGCTTCGGAATGATCAGCGCGAAGAGCTCGGTGTTACCGAACCCCGACTCCCCGGTGTTCACGTTCTCGTAGTGGCGCAGGGTGAGACGCGGCAGGAGCGTCACCTTTTCCAGCGGCACCGGCGCGACGATCCGGAGCTGAACGTAGTTGTCGAGACCGGCCGGCCGCGGCATCCCGTTGATCTCGTCGTCGTAGTAGTCGGGCATCCACTGATAGGCGAACTGGAACGACCACTGGGTGGCCGTGGAGTCCAGAGCCTTGGTTTCCCGGTCGGCGGCCGCGTCGGCGTCGGCGGCCGCGTCGGCCGCGGCCGGCGCGGGGATGATCAGGCACAGGACGGACGCCAGGATCCCTCCGCGAACGGCGTTGCGGCGCGCGGAGCTTCCGCGTAGCCACGCTCTCGAATCGAGAATCATGAGTCTGCCTCCGAGTTGGGAATCTGCCTCCGAGTTGGGCGTCGGTGGTGGTTCCAGGATTGGGGCCGAAC
>JALGZO010000063.1 GCA_025774865.1 bacterium
GCGCCGTTTTCTCGAGTATCGCGTGCAGCTTCGGGCGCAGGTGGGGTCTCCTTGCGCGACACACCTCGCGGACTCGTTCACGGAGTGGACCCCTTTCCCGGACAACACCAATACGCCCATCGTGATCGGGGACGCTCCCCCGACGCAGTACACGGACCTGATCTCGCCCAACTGTGTCTGGGTTTTCACCCTCCAGGTTCGAGATCCCGCCGGCAACCGGGGCGACGCGAGCTGCGAGATCGTCCAGCGGTGAACTAGCGCCCCAAGCCGACCCTGACCGCACATTTCCCCGCCAATCGGGTCCCGGGCCCTCGTCCGCTTTCCGGGACGAATCGCCCCGCTGGGCCCATTCCGGCCCTTCTCTGCCGACTTTCGCTGAAACTCGACCGGCGCGATCCTTTTGCCTGGACATGGGTCAGAAGGGGTTCTAGTGTGCCGAAGTGGGTTGAGGTGGGGCAACGGGGAAGCAGGGAACCGTGTTGGAAAGGTCCTCTCAATGGCTTCGTTCCGCGGATCATTCCGCCATTCGATCGATCCGAAGGGTCGTCTGGCCCTGCCGAAGCCGTTTCGTCGGATCACCGGAGTCAAAGGAGAGGGTCAGGAGCCGGCTCTGGTGCTCACGAAGGGATTCAACGACTGCGTCGCCGCGTATACGGAGGATGACTGGCCCACGTACGAGGGTCGGTTGCGCGAGGCGACCTTCGTGGACCAGGGGTCCCGCGATTTCATGCTCGAACTCGCGGAACAGACGCGAGATGTCCTCATCGACAAGGTGGGGCGCATCGTCGTACCTCAGATGCACATGGACATCGGCGGGTTCGGCAAGAACGAAGAGATTCTCGTCCTCGGAATGTTCGATCACATCGAGCTGTGGAAGATTTCGCGGTACCAGGAGCACATCGCGAAATCGAAGGGAACGTTCGAGGAACGGGCGAGAGACTTCTTCCGGCGCAGAGCTTAGGAGGCCCTCTCGCCCCCATTGGAAGTGGAGGCTGCACTAGGAAGGCTTCTTCCGCCCGCGGGCCAGCTCCCCGCGACCGCAAGACTTCTTCCCAGAGCCTCCGAACGAGAAGAGCAAGCGATTGGCCGGTCGCGTCCGGGCGGAGGTGTGAGGTGCCGGGGACATCGCTCGTCGAGGCACGGGTCGTCAGGAGGGCCACCGTGAGGCGCGACCATGAACCGGTCCTTCGGGACCGGGCCGTGGATTTCTGGGTCTCACCGGCGGCTGACCGTGTCGTCGACGGAACGGTGGGGCGCGCCGGCCATTCGCTTGCTCTCTTGGAGAAACATCGCGAGGTCAAGCTCCTTGCCCTCGATCGCGATCCCGACGCCGTCTCATCGGCCCAGCGCGGGCTCGCCGAGTTCGTCGACCGCGTGCAGGTCCGAGGTGGTTCGTACGCCGACCTCGGCGCGCACCTCGCCGAGTGGGGTGGCGGCCCGGCCGATGGGATCCTGCTCGATCTCGGCGTGTCTTCGCCCCAGCTCGACGACCCCGAACGCGGATTCAGCTTCCGGTTCGACGGTCCGCTCGACCTTCGGTTCGATCGCACCCGGGGGGAGTCGGCGGGGGCCTGGCTCGCGCGCGTCGATCCGGGTGAGCTGACGCGCGTCCTGCGCGAACTGGGCGAGGAACCTCGGGCGCGTCGCGTGGCGCGAGCGATCGTCGCGGCCCGCGAGGAGGCCCCGATCGACACGACCGGCCGGCTTCGAGACGTGATTCAGGGCGTCGCCGGACGGCGAGACGAAGTGAGCTCCAAATCTCTGGCGCGAGTGTTTCAGGCCATCCGGATCGCCGTGAACGGCGAGCTCGAAGAGCTCGATCGGTTCTTGGACGGGCTCCGGGGTCATCTCGCGCTCGGTGGTCGCGTCGTGATCATCAGCTTTCACAGCCTCGAGGACCGACGAGTGAAGCGCGCCTTTCGCGCGGCCGCGCGCGACTGCATCTGTCCTTCGGAGCTTCCCGTGTGCGCATGCGGCGGAGGGCAAGCGTGGCTCCGCGTGCTCACGTCGCGCCCGGTGACGGCGGAACCGCACGAAGTCGAAGCGAACCCGCGGGCCCGGAGCGCCAAGCTGCGGGCCGCCGAGCGAGTGCCGACTCGGGGCGAGCGGGGAAACGAATGAGCTCGAATCTGCGCCGAGCGGAGAGGGCGGGACAGGCCGCAAAGACGACGATGCGCCGTCGACGGGAGCGTGAACGGGTGGTGTGGTGGACGACGGCCGTTCTTTTCGGCATCCCGCTTCTCTTCGTCGCGGTTTGGTTCCGGATGGAGGTCTCGACCGAGCTTCGGGTCCGGGACGACCTGATAGCCGAGCGACGCCGTTTGGAGCGAGCCGTCGCGGAGCTGTCGGGCGAGAAGACACGTCTCTCGACGTGGGAGTCGATCGGGGCGCGTGCGCATCGAGCCGGATTGCGCCCGCCGAACACTTCCGAGGTTCTTTGGGTACGGGTGGGGAACGAACGGGGGAGATGATCCGATGCGAAGAAGCCAGCCGACGGCGCGGTTCGAGCGCCGGCTCGTCGTAGGGGCGCTCGCCACCTTCATACTCGGTGGTCTGGTGGTCGCACGACTGATGCAGGTGCAGGTCGTCCAGGCGGAATCGCTCAGCGCCGAGGCCAAGAGCCAGCAGCAGCGAACTCAGGAGCTGGCGGCCGCGCGCGGCGCGATTCTCGCGCGCGGGGGTGAGCCTCTCGGCATGACGGTTCCGTCGGATCCCCGAGGGGGTCGGGGAGCCGAACGGGCTTACCCGCGCGGGTGCCTGGCCGCCCACATCATCGGGTTCTGCGGCGCGGACGGTCGTGGTCTCGAAGGCGTCGAGCTCGCCTTCGAGCAGCATCTGAAGGGGCGGTCGGGCTCCCGCGTCGTCGCGGCGAACGCGCGCGGCGACCTGTCCACCATGCCGGGCAGTCGGTTGAGGGCCGCCGAGGACGGCGCGACCCTCATTCTGACCATCGACGCGACGGCGCAGTCGGTGCTCGAACGCGAGCTGAAGGAGTGCGTCGAGAAGTCGGGGGCGATCAGCGCCACGGCGATCCTGATGGATCCACGGACCGGCGACGTGTACGCGATGGGGACGTACCCCAACTATGACCCCGGAGCCCCGAGCGCTTCGCGCGTCGAATTCCGTCGCAACCGGGCGATCACCGATGTGAACGAGCCCGGGTCGACGTTCAAGATCGTGACGGCCGCGGTGTGCCTCGAAAGGGGAATCGCGACGCCCGGAACGCTGGTCGAGTCGAGCAAGGAGCTCGGCCTCCAAGGTGGGCGTCTCCGAGACAAGGAAGACTACGGATGGGTCACGCTCGAGGAGACATTGACCCTTTCCGTCAACACGGCCACGGCGCGCCTGGCCCGTCAGGTCGGGGCCGAGTCTCTTTATCAATACGCGCGCGCGTTCGGTTTCGGGTGCGTCACCGGAATAGACCTGCCCGGTGAGGTGTCCGGAATCCTTCGTCGTCCGGCGAACTGGTCCGGCCGCTCCCTGGAGACGATCTCGATCGGGCAGGAGGTCGCGGTAACCCCGATCCAGCTCGCGTCGGCGTACGCCGCGGTGGCGAACGACGGTGTGCTCATGAGGCCGCGCCTCGTGAAGGAGATCCGCGACTCCTCCGGCAAGATCGTGCGGAGCTTCCGCGCGACGAGGATCCGGCGCGTCGTCTCATCGAAGACTGCGGCGACACTGACTGAGATTCTCGCCGCCGTCGTGGAGGACGGCACCGGCCGCGAGGCTCGCATTCCGGGGCTCGGCGTCGCCGGTAAGACCGGTACGGCGCAACGTGTCGATCCGGAGACCGGCCGCTATGACTCCCGGCGACACGTGGCCTCGTTCGTCGGATTCCTTCCCGCCCGCGATCCCAAGCTGGTCGGTGTCGTCGTGGTCGATCGCCCTCAGGGCGTCGGCTACGGCGGACAGGTCGCGGCGCCTTGCTTTCGCCGCATCGTGGAGGGAACTCTCCTCACGAGTCGCGGTTCCTCGAATCTCGATCTTCCTTCGATCCGCACCGATCTCTGAGCCGGAAGGAACGAGGGAATGGCGCTCGCGAGTCTGTGGGGGAGGAATGACGCCCGCATGCTGACCTTGAGCCGGCTCGTCGCTGGCGTACCCGGAGTGACCGTCGTTCGCGGCGGGGACTCGGACGTCGCGAAAGTCCAGGTCGACTCGCGACGAGTCGGCCCCCACGACCTCTTCGTCGCGATTCCCGGACTGCATCGGAACGGGATGCTTTTCGCCGCGGACGCCCTGGAGCGTGGCGCGGCGGGCGTCGTGGGGCCGGCGGACGCGACGCCTCCTTCAACCGGCGCGTGGCTCGTGGCCGAGGACGCGCGGCTCGCGGCGGCGCTCCTGGCGACCCGGGCGTGGGATCGACCCTCCCGCCGACTCGACGTCCTCGGGGTCACGGGTACGAACGGCAAGACCACGACCGCGTTTCTCGTTCGTTCCATCTGGAGCGCCGCGGGCCGGCGCACGGCAATTCTGGGGACGCTCGGGACGCTCCTCCCCGATGGCGAGCTTCCGCAGGCGCGTACGACGCCGGAGGCGCCGGATGTGCAGCGCACGTTGGATCAGGCCGTGCAGCAGGGCGCCCACGTGGCCGTGCTCGAGGTTTCTTCGCACGCGCTGGACCTTCGGCGCGTGGACGGGACCGAGTTCGCCGCCGCCGCGTTTCTCAATCTCACGCCGGAACACCTCGACTGGCACGGTTCGATCGAAGCCTACGGAGAGTCGAAGCGGCGGCTCTTTTCGGATCTCCTGTCGCCGGGACGGGCTCCGAACGGTCCCCGCGCGGTCCTGCACGCCGATGACCCTTGGGCGAATCACATTCGGGAGGTGGTGGACGACGCGCTGTTCTTCGGACTGGAGAGTCGTGACGCGGCCGTGACGGCTCACGGCGTTCGCGCGATCTCGGCAGGGGCGGCGTTCACCCTCGAGTCACCGGCAGGCTCGGCCGAGATCGAACTCTCACTCCCGGGCCGCCACAACGTCGTCAACGCGCTCGCGGCCGCAGGTCTCGCGATCGTGATGGGTATCCCGTTGGGCGCGATCGCCGACGGCCTCTCGACCGCGGCGGCTCCGGCCGGACGCTTCGAGCGGGTTCACTCCGGATCATTCGACGCCTATGTGGATTACGCGCACACGGAGGACGGCCTGCGTAGAACGCTCGACGCCGCCCGCGAGATCACCCGGGGTCGTGTGATCGTCGTGCTCGGGTGTGGTGGCGAGCGCGACCGTGACAAACGACCCATCATGGGTGGGCTCGCGGCCGGACTCGCCGACCTCGCGATATTCACGACGGACAACCCCCGAAGCGAGGATCCGAACATGATCGTCGAGGAGATGCTGAGGGGTGCGGGATCGCGTCGAGATCACGTCGTCGTCGAAATGGACCGCGAGCGAGCGCTGGCGCGGGCGGTCGAAGCCGCGGGCGAAGGTGATCTCGTTCTCGCCTGCGGGAAGGGCCACGAGGCGGTTCAGTCGATTGCGGGCGAGGACCAGCCCTTTCCGGAGCGCGAGATCTTGGCCCGGCTCGCGGCTCGGCGGGACGGGGCGAAGGGATGAGACCGGAGGTAGCGGTGGCGCGGTGGACGGCCGAGCGGGTCGCGGCCCACCTCGGCGGAGAGCTCATTGGCGAGGCGAGCGTCACTTTCGATGCCGTCACGACGGACAGCCGGACGGCTCGTGAGGGCACGGCGTTCTTCGCCCTCGACGGGTCGAGGGTTCGGGGCGTGGAATTCGTCCCGGCGGCCTTCGGGTCCGGCTGCTCCGTCGTGGTGGCGCCGCGGGACTGGGAGGGAGAGCCGCCGGCCGGTCGCGCGGCGGTGCGCGTCTCCGATCCGCTCGAGGCCCTCGCCAACCTCGCCATCATCGCGCGCAACGACTGGTCGTGTCCCGTCGTCGCCGTGACGGGTTCGACCGGAAAGACCACGGTCAAGGAGATGGCGGCGCACGTGCTCGCTGGTCGGGCGAACGTGCTTCGCTCGCCGGGGAACTTCAACACGATCGTCGGGCTCGCGCCGACGCTCCTCAACTGGCCGGCGGACCCGGAGCTCGTCGTCCTGGAAGTCGGCGCGTCGGAGCCCGGAGAGATCGCGCGTCTCGCCCGCATCGTGCGGCCCACGGCTGCCGCGCTCACCAACGTCGCGCCCGCTCACCTGGAAGGGTTCGGAGGCGTGGAGCAGGTGGCCCGCGAGAAGGGGGAACTGCTGGCGGCCGTTCCGGCGGAAGGTCTCTGCGTGATCGACGGGGACGATCCGCGTGTGGCGACCCTGGCACCCTCCTGGACCGGAAGGGTCGAGCGGGTCGGCCTCGGTCCGGACAACGACCTCCGGGCGATCGCGATCGAGCGACGGTCCGGCGGTGGCACGACGTTTCAGGTCGCGCGCGCGACCGCCGAGCGCGAGGCGTTCACGGCCGAGCTCGCGGTTCCCGGTGAGCACCAGGTGCGGAACGCGCTCGTCGCGCTGGCCCTGGCGGCAGAGCACGGGGTGGAGCTGCCCGAGGGGATCGAACGGCTGCGGGAGTTTCACGGCGTCGCCGGTCGGCTCGCCGTGTCGGTAAACGAGGGCGTCACGGTCGTGGATGACACCTACAACTCGAACCCGGCCTCGGTCGGGGTCGCGCTCGATTGGTTCCGGGAGCTCGAGGCCAAACGCAAGGCGGTCGCGCTGGGCGACATGCTCGAGCTCGGGGAAGGATCGAGGCGCTACCACCAGGAGCTCGGTCGCCAGGTCGCGGAGCTTCGCCTCGACCTCGCGATCTTCGTCGGTCCCGAGAGTCGGGCGGCCTTCGAGGAGGGGAGTGAGCGGGCAGGGGACCCTTCGCGGTACCGCCACGTCTCCGATTCCGTCGAGGCCGCCCGGACTCTCCGGAGTTGGGTCCGCGCCGGGGATGCCGTGCTCGTGAAAGGATCGCGCGGAATGTGTATGGAGCGAGTGGTGATCGCGCTCACGGAAGGGGAGAGCGCCGATGCTCTATGAGCTTCTGTATCCCTTCCGGGACGACTTCATCCTCTTCAACGTCTTTCGGTACATCACGTTTCGCGCTGCCTACGCGGCGATCACGGCTTTCCTGCTGGCCGTGTTGCTGGGTCCGTGGGTGATCGCGAAACTCCGGGCCCGCGGAGTGGTGAAGCACATCCGGCAGGAGGGACCCAAGGCACACCACAGCAAGAAGGGCACCCCGACGATGGGCGGCTTGCTCATCCTGGCCGCGATCGCGATCCCGACGCTCCTGTGGGCCGATCTCGGTAGCCGCGAGGTGCGCGTCGCGCTACTCGCGACATTGTGGCTCGGTGGGATCGGCTTCCTCGACGATTACCTGCAAGTAGTCCGCGGCCAGCCCAGGGGCCTCGTCGGCCGCGCGAAGATCGTGGGCCAAGTGACGCTCGGCATCATCGTGGGCGTCGCCGCGATCAGCGTGCTGGATCGCCCGAACCTCGCGACCTCGACGACGGTACCGTTCCTCAAGGAGCAGTTCGTCGATCTCGGCTGGCTCTACATCCCCTTCGTCATCCTCGTGATCACCGGCTCGTCCAATTCCGTGAATCTCACGGACGGTCTCGACGGGCTCGCGATCGGAATCGTCGCGTTCGCGGCGGTTGCGTTTGCCGGGTTGTCGTACGTCTCCGGGCACTCGAAGATCGCCGACTATCTCCAGATCCTCTACCTCCCGGGCAGCGGAGAGCTCACCGTGTTCTGCGCCTCGATCTTCGGGGCGTCCCTCGGTTTCCTCTGGTACAACAGCCACCCGGCGGAGATCTTCATGGGGGACACGGGGTCACTGGCGCTCGGTGGCGCGCTCGGGATCGTCGCGATTCTCATCAAGATGGAGCTGATCCTGGCGATCGTCGGCGGGCTCTTCGTCGCTGAGGCGCTGTCGGTGATCCTCCAGGTCGGGATGTTCAAGCTGACGGGGAAGCGCCTCTTCCGAATGGCGCCGATCCACCATCACTTCGAGCTCTTGGGCTGGCCCGAGACCAAGGTGGTGGTTCGCTTCTGGATCGTCGCCGGGTTGCTCGCACTACTCTCGCTCTCGACCCTGAAGCTCCGATGAAGGAGGAAGTCGGCATCAGCGCCAAGCTCGTCAACGAGCGAGGACCTTCCCTGAACGAAGCAGTCGTGGTCGTTCTGGGTTTCGGTCGAAGCGGGCGCTCCGCCTCGCGGCTCCTCGCGGAAGCCGGAGCCCGGGTTCGGGTAACCGACGCCTCGTCCGTCGCCGAGCTCGGGGTCGCCCCGGGGGACATCCCCGGCAGCCCGGAGTGGATGGGACGGGAGCATCCGTCGATCCTCGCCGGCGCCGACCTCGTCGTCGCCAGCCCTGGCGTTCCCCCGACGAACCCCGTGCTCGCCCGGGCTCTCGAGTCGGGGCTGCCCGTGCGCAGCGAGCTCGAGCTCGGGTGGTGGTTCACCAACGGTCCGGTGATCGGGATCACGGGGACGAACGGGAAGACGACGACGTCGGAGCTCGTCGGAGAGATGGGAAGAGCCGCGGGCCGGTCGGTCGCGGTCGCGGGCAATGTGGGGCGACCGGTGTCGTCCCTCTCCGGCGCGGACCACGACCTCTTCGTGCTCGAGGTGTCGAGCTTTCAGCTGTTCCTGTGTGAGGACTTCCGACCTCACGTCGGGGCGATCCTGAATCTCGCGCCGGACCATTTGGATTGGCACCCGGACTTCGAGCACTACGCGAACTCGAAGAAGCGCATGTTCGATCGCCAGCTTCCGGAGGACGCCGCAGTCCTGAACGGGACCGATCCCGAAGTGACATCGCGTTTCGATCGACTGCCGGCGGAGCGCTTCTTCTTCCAGGAGTCGCCCGCGCCCGAACGCGGTGCGTTCATCCGGGACGAGAGGCTCACCTTCCACCTCGGGAACGAGCTCGAGTCGATCTTTCCGCTGTCCGAGTGGCGCCTCACCGGTCGTCACAACCGCGAGAATCTCCTCGCGGCGGCGCTGTGCGCGCGGCTCATCGGACTTTCGGACGAAGCGATCGTCGCGGGAGCGCGCCGCTTCCGCGGGCTACCGCACCGCATGGAAGTCGTGGCGACGATCGACGGGGTGACCTGGATCAACGACTCGAAGAGCACGAACCCGGCGTCCCTCGAGAAGGCGCTCGACCCGGAGGTCCCCACGCTGCTCGTCGCGGGGGGGATCACGAAGGGTTGCGACTTCCGCCCCCTGCGCGACGCGGTGGCGGCGGGCGCTCGCGTCATCTACCTCATCGGGGAGGGGGCGGCGGGGCTGGCAGAGGCGTGGCAGCCCGTGGCCGAGACGGTGCGGGCCGGCGACCTCGAAACGGCGATCGATCTGGCCGCTGAGAAGGCTCGGGAAGGCGAGCGAGTCCTGTTTTCGCCGGGGTGCGCCAGCTTTGATCAGTTCGAGCACTACGCGGAACGCGGCGACCGTTTTCGGGAGCTCGTTCGTGAGCGCGAAACCACGAGACACACGGAGGGTCGAGAATGATTCGAGGGGGTGTGGCCGACCGGATCCTCCTCCTCACCGTGCTTCTTCTGCTGGGGTTGGGGAGTGTGGTGGTGTTTTCCTCGAGCACGGCCGTGTCCGAGGAGTACTTCGGAGCAAGCACGAAGATGATCGTCAGCCACCTCGTCAAGGTGATGATGGGGCTTGGCCTCCTGTTCCTGCTGTCGCGAGTCGACTACCGGGCGATTCGTCGGCTGGTGCTGCCGCTCGTCGCCGCCTCGACGGGGCTTCTCGCGCTGACGCTGGTGCCGAACTTCCCGTGGGCGGTGACGACGAAGGGAGCGACCCGGTGGCTCGACTTCGGCTTCATGGTCGTGCAGCCGGCCGAGCTCGCGAAGCTCGCCCTGGTCATCTACATCGCATCGATCCTGTCGTCGGGCGAGGGGCGCATCCGCGACTACCGCCGCGGGTTCGTACCGGTCTTGACGGTGCTCGGGATCTTCGTCTTCTTCCTCGTGCAGCAACCGAACTTCGGCAACGTCCTCACGCTGAGCCTGCTCGCGGGTGTCATGCTGTTTCTCGGCGGCGCGCGGCTCGTGCACCTCTTCGGCTCCGGTCTGTCGACGATGCCTCTGGTCGTGTTCATCGCGATCCAGGAGCCGCACGTGATCCGGCGGTTCAAGACCTTCTTCGATCCCGGCGCCGATCCGCTCGGGGCTGGCTTCCAGCTGCGCCAGTCGCTCGTGGCGCTCGGGTCCGGCGGTGTCTTCGGGCTCGGACCGGGGGCGGGCCGCCAGTCGGAGTTCTTCCTGCCGGACCCGCACACGGATTTCGTATTTGCGGTCCTCGGAGAAGAATTTGGACTTCTCGGCACCCTCGCCGTGGTGGCACTCTTCGGATTGCTCATGTGGCGCGGCGCCGTGATCGCCCGTCGCGCGAAGGACTTGTTCGGGCGGTACCTCGCAATCGGCGTGACGGCGATGATCGGGATCGTCGCGTTCCTGAACGTCGCGGTCGTGTTGGGGCTCGCGCCGACCACGGGACTGCCGCTGCCGTTCGTGAGCTACGGGGGATCGGCGATGATGGTGAATCTCGGGGGGATCGGCATCCTGCTGTCGATCGCGTCCCGGGCGGGATTGGGACGACGCAAGGTGGTGGGGTGACGAGCCGACCGCAGCAAGCGGACGGGTCGGGTCGTCGGGAGGGGAGTTGAACAAGGTGTTGATCGCCGTGTCGGGAACGGGAGGGCACGTCTATCCCGGGATCGCGGTCGCCGAGGAAATCCGCGCCCGCCGTCCGGACGTCGGCGTCCTGTTCGCCACGGCGCGCGGAAAGCCCGGGGCCGACTGGATCCGGAAGGCGGGTTTCGAGGTCCGGCCCGTCACGATTCGAGGCCTCTCTCGCACTCCCTCCGTCTCCTGGCTCTTCTTCCCCTTCGCCCTCGTGCTCGGCGCGCTCGGTGCGCTCGGACTTCTCCTCGGAGAGCGTCCCGATCTGGTCGTCGGCACGGGCGGATACGTGTCGGGACCAATCGTCGTTTTCGCCGCTTGGCTCAGGATCCCGACGATCGTTCTCGAACAGAACGCGATCCCCGGCATCTCGACGAAGCTCGGAGCGATCTTCGCGCGCGAAGTGCACGTCGCCGACGCCGAGAGCATCGCGGCGCTACCCCGGAAGAAGCGGGCGGTCGTCAGCGGGAACCCCGTTCGGCGTTCCGTCGAGAGCGGCGACGCCGCCCGGTTTCGAGCGACGCACGGCCTCGCCGAGAGTGAACCGCTCGTGCTGGTGTTGGGAGGCAGTCAGGGCGCGCGGGCCGTGACCCGAGCGGCGCTTGCGGCGGCGGAGATCTTGCAGGAAGAAGTCTCAGCGCTCATGGTGGTTCAGGCGGGGCGACTCGGGTTCGAGTCTGCTCGGGATCGTGCGCGCGATCTCTCGCGCGTGAAGGTCGTGCCCTTCCTCGACGACATCGGCGATGCTTACGCGGCCGCGAGCTTCGTCATCGCACGGGCGGGGGCCATGACGCTGGCCGAGCTGGCAGCGTCCGGGTTGCCGGCGATCCTGATTCCCTACCCGCACGCGAGTGAGGATCATCAGATGGTGAACGCGAGGCGGCACGAAGCCGGGGGAGCGGCGCGGGTATTGCCGGAGGCGGAGATGACCCCGGAGCTCCTGGCGGCCTGGATTCGGGAGTTCGTCGAGGATCCGGAGCGACTCCGAATCATGGCGGAGGCGGCTTCAGCGGCACAGGGGGGGCGAGCCCGGGGGCGGATCGCCGACGCCTGCGAGGCGTACCTGGGCTAGCGGCTCAATGCGGGCCGCAGGATGCCGATTTCAAGGGCATCCTCAGTGGTGGGGATGAGGAGGGGGTATGTTCCACAAAATCCGCAACATTCACTTCGTCGGGATCGGCGGCACCGGCATGAGCGGAATCGCCGAAGTCCTGGCGAACCTGGGCTACGAGGTCTCCGGTAGCGATCTCGCCGATGGCGACTCGGTCCGTCGGCTACGCCGGCTCGGGTGTCGGATCGCGATCGGGCACACGAAGGAGAACCTGGGCGACGCCCAGGTCGTCGTCGTCTCGTCGGCGGTGAACTACGGAAACCCGGAAGTCGCGGCGGCGCGGGATGCCGCCATTCCCGTCATCCCCCGAGCGGAGATGCTCGCGGAGCTGATGCGGATGAAGTTCGGAATCGCGGTCGCGGGTGCCCACGGCAAGACGACGACGACCTGGCTCTGCTCGCTCGTGGTGGACAAGGGTGGCTTCGATCCCACGATCGTCGTCGGCGGACGGCTCCGCGCCTTCGACTCGAACGCGCGTCTGGGCCAGGGCCGCTATCTCGTCGCCGAGGCCGACGAGTCGGATGGTTCCTTCCTGCGACTGTCGCCGACGCTCGCCGTCATCACGAACCTCGATCGAGAGCATCTCGACCACTACGGCTCGATGAAGAACATTCGGTCGACCTTCGTGGAGTTCGCGAACAAGGTGCCGTTCTACGGCGCCACGATTCTGTGCGTCGACGATCCTCTCGCACGGGAGCTGTTGCCCGACCTCGAGCGACGGGTGCTCACGTACGGCTTCTCGGAGGAGGCCGATGTACGGGCGATGAACCGGCGGTACGAGTCGTCCCGTACGGTATTCACGGTTGCGCGCGAGGGTGAGGTGATCGGCCACATCTCACTCGCAGTCCCGGGTGACCACAACGTCCGAAACGCGCTCGCCGCCGTCGCAGTGGGACTCGAGCTCGGCATCTCGTGGGAAAACATCGCCGTCGCGCTGTCCGAGTTCTCGGGCATTTCGCGGCGAATGGAGATTCGCTCCGAGGCAGACGGGGTCCTCGTGATCGACGACTACGCCCATCATCCCACCGAGATCGAAGCCACGCTCTCCGCTTGCCGCGACGTCTACGCGGACCGCCGCATCGTCGTGGTGTTCCAGCCGCACCGGTACTCGCGCACGCGAGACCTCGCGCCGGAGTTCGGCGCGCCCCTCGCGAAGGCGGACCGGCTCGTCGTCACGTCGATCTACCCGGCCGGAGAAACCCCCATCCCGGGGGTCGAGGCCGGAACGATCGTCGAGGCGGTGGCCAGCGTCGGAGGACCGGTCGTGTCCACCGTCGACAGCTGGGAGGACGCGGTCGACCTCATCCTGCCCGAGACGCGTCCGGGGGACGTCGTGCTCACACTCGGAGCGGGCGATGTCTGGAAGGCGGGTGATCTGCTTGCGGCGCGTCTCGCCGCGAGTCGAGCCGGCTCCCCGGTGAAGCTCTCCGACGAGGGCAGATGAAAACCGCCGATCTTTCGACGGAGCTCGAGCGCATCGAGGGGCTCCGAGTGCGAACCGACGTTCCGCTGGGTCGCCTCACGACGTTCAAGATCGGAGGCCCGGCCGCGGTGTTGGTGACGCCGGAGTCGGTCGACGCCCTTCGCGACGCACGGCGGCTTCTGAGCGGGGCCGAAGTGCCGGTCACCATCCTCGGGAACGGCTCGAACCTCCTCGTCTCCGACGCGGGTTTCGACGGGGTCGTCATCCGGATCGGAAGCTCCCTCGGCGGAGTCGAGGTCGCCGCGCCCGATCGCCTCCGAATCGGCGCGGGCACCCTCTGGAGCAAGGTGCTTCGGTTCGTGATGAAGGAAGGGTGGACCGGGCTCGAGTTCGGGGCGGGGATTCCGGGCACGCTGGGGGGGGCCATCGCGACGAATGCAGGCACTCGCGGAGGAGCGACGGCCGATCGCCTGATCGACGTCGTCGGAGTGGACGCGGGGGGCGAGATCCAGACGCTCCCGGTCGCGGATCTCGGGTTCCGCTACCGGCGTTGTGACCTTCCCGCCGGCTTCGTCGTCACGGGCACTCTCTTCTCGGCCGAGCGCGACGATCCTGCCCGCGTCGAGGCGACCGTTCGCGGATACCAGGCCGAGCGGCGGCGTGACCAGCCCGAGCGAGAGCCGTCCGCGGGGTGCATCTTCCAGAATCCGCCGGGAGAATCGGCCGGCAAGCTGATCGATCTCGCCGGCCTCAAGGGCGAAACCGAAGGCGGCGCCATCGTCTCGCCGATTCACGGCAACTTCATCATCAATCGCGGTGGGGCCACGGCCGCCGACGTCCTGAAGTTGATCGAGCGTGTGTGTGAGCGAGTTCTCGCCGAGCATGGGGTCGAGCTTGAGCTCGAGGTCCGCAAGGTGGGGTTCGATTGACGCGTCGATCGGCCCGACGCCTCGCGGGCGGTCCGCGTCGCCGGAGCGCTCGGCGGCGGGAGCGCCCGTCGCGACCCCGGCGGCTTCCGCGTCCGGGGAAGAAGGTCTGGATCGCGGCGGGAGTCGTCGTTCTGGCGGCCGGGGTCGTTCTAGGGGCTGGAGCGGGCCTCAGGAGGCTCGCCACGCTGCCGGCGCTCGCGGTG
>JALGZO010000064.1 GCA_025774865.1 bacterium
TGCAGTCCGATCTGGAGGGGCCCGTCAACATCGGAAACCCCGAGTACGTGTCGGTCCGGGAGCTCGTGGAGACGATCGCTGAAGCGGCGGGCAAGAAGATCGAATGTAAGTACGTTGATGGCCCGGTCGGCGTGCTTTCCCGCAACTTCAGCAACGAACGCATTTACTCCACAGGTTGGCGCGCAAGGTTCATGCTTCGGGATGGTATCGCGCAGACGTACCCCTGGATCGAGAAACAGGTAGTCGCGCAGCGCAAAGGTCTGATCGAGAGCCGCTAGGGGCAAGAGAGCGCCCTCCCCCCTTACTCGTTCATGATGAACGCGGACTCTTCGCAGAAGCGGATCCGTCCCCTTATCTCGAGATCATCGATGACCCGCCGGAAGTGACGGATCTTCTCCCCTCGGTGTGGAGCTCCTTCAGTAAGTCGAGATTCAGGTTGAGGCCCAGGGCTCGACCCGGGATCAGGTGGCGAGTGAAGCCGGTCGGGATCATGGTGCCCTCCTGAACCAGCTGCATGAACTCGATGGGACGAGGACGAGCTGGTGGTCCACGGAGAGAAAGACGTCGGGGAGGTTCGAGTAGTCGGCGAGCTTGATGCGCTCGAGCCGGGTTCGGTCTTCGTAGGCGGCGATGATCTTCTGCAGCACGTCGATCCAGGCGCGGAGACGAATCTCTCCGGAAGTCGGAAACAGCCCCCAGCAGTCCGTCGTTTCGTCTACGAGGATGGTGAGGACGTGTCGCAGCTCCAGGAGGCGGGTGAGGTCCTCGCTCGGGATCTCGCGAACCGTCACACCGGGAAGCTCCGAGTAAGTCGTTCTCAGGTCGAGCGCGCGACCCTCCACGAGAAGGTGGTGCCACCCCTTGAGTCGGACATCCGGATCGCCGTAGTCGATGATCTGCACAGGTAGGTGGGAGAAGCCGAGCTCCCGATGTGCGCTCGCTCGGTTCGCGCCGTCCAGGAGGACGTACTCGCCGCGCTCGGTCTCCGCGACGATCGGTGGATTGCGGAGCTTCCTTTCTTCTCGCAACCGGTTCAGAAGCCGGAGCGTCCGCTTCCGTTCCGGGTGCTCGTGAAACCGTACGGCGTCCTCCGGCACGAGCTGCAAGTTGGGAACGCTGTCGAGAGGGGTCACGTCTCGCTCGGCGGGCCGGGGCTTCTCGGCTTTCATCGGCGAGTGACGGCTGGCTATCGAGGGGCAGGTCCAACGGAGGCGAACGAAGACACGTTTCGATCAAAGATCGATCCGGGTCGTCTAGCTCGGGATCGCTCCCGCGTAATCGACCTTCCAGCCGTCGAGCCGACGTGCCGTGATCACCGCCATCGCCTGCGCGAACTGCCGCAGGTGGAGGAGATCGTGGACCCGCCACGCGGCGATGAAGTCTCCGGCGCGGAACGTCCCGAACTTCGGGTGCTCCGTGTTCTGGCGGAGGTCGTCGAGCGTCAGCGTACCGAGCCACCGGCAGGAGTCCGCGCGCTTCTCCGAGAAATCGAGGAACACCGCACCCGGATCCATCTCGTTGTAGCCGCGCTCGGTCACCCAGACCGCCGGGTCGAGGCCCAGTGTGAGCTCGCGGCCTTCCACGACGGCCCGCGCGCGGGCGCCGAAGTCCTCTGTCTCCTCGTCGCGAAGGTGCGCCAGGATCTCGAGTGGTGACCAGCGAGCGTCGGACTCGCGATCGCGCAGCAGATCCTCGGGGGCTCCCTGAAAGATCGCGAGGAGCGCCCCCGGGAAGCGCGCGTGATCTTCGATCAGCCGTTGAAACGTGGTCTCGTCCATGGGCTCACCTCGTCGGCGTGATGGTTCCCGCGCCGGCCGCGGCGGCGCCGTCGAGCTCCTTCGCCTTCGCTTCGCTCACCAGTACCCGCAACGCTCTCGGCCGGAGCTCGATCCGGAGACGATGGCGGGCTTCGTCGATCACCTCGCCGTCGGCGTGGAACGGGAAGCCGTCCGGCGACTCGATCTCGATGATCTTCGCCTGCAGCATCGAGATGTGGCGGTTCGAGACGTGGGTGCCGTCGAGCGACTTCGGCAGAACACCGAGCACCTCGAGCCGCCCCATGGCGTCCGCGAGACACAGATCGAAGACGCCGTCCGCGGGCCGGGCCCCGGGAGTCAGCAAAAAGCCACCTCCGACGCGCGGTCCGTTGCCGACGCACATCAGGAGTTGCCGCCCGTCGAGCCTTTGCTCGTCGGCCCGGATCGTGAGGTGCGGACAGCGGAGCTTCCGGAGCGCCTTCACGACCGCCCAGAGGTAGATGGCGAAGCCGCGCAGTCCGCGCACCTTGAGGCTCTCGATCGTCACCTGGGCCTCGAAGCCGAGTCCGAGGCTGTTGACGAACCAGCCATCGTCGAAGCGACCGAGGTCGATGCGCGATTCATGGCCGCGAGCGAGAATCTCGATCGCCTGGTCGAGGTCGTTGGGGATGCCGAGGGCAAGCGCGAGATCGTTCCCGGATCCCACCGGGATCAGACCGAACGCGGTGTCCCGCTCGGCGATGCCGTTGACGACCTCGTGGGAGGTGCCGTCACCACCCACGGCCACGACCACCGATGCGCCGGCGTCCGCGGCTTCTCTCGCCAGGCGGATTCCGTCGCGCGACCCGCCTGTCGTGCGGATCTCGCCGGTGAGGCCGTGAGTACGGAGCCGGTCCGGAAGCTCCGCCGCGAGCTTCGCACCGGCGCCGCGGCCGGCGCGCGGATTGACGATGTAGTAGGCTTTCATCTCGAGCCTCATTCAGAGCACCGAGTCCCGAGCCATTCTAGTGCCTGATTGGCTACACTGCATGCCATGAGAAAGGATGTCCCGAGAAACGGGTTCCACGGCCGCCCGCCGGCCCGTTACCGTGTCTTCCGTGCCTCGTTGATCGCGATCATGGTCGCCGCTGCCGTCCTGCTTTCTTCGCGGCCACGTCGGGCGGAGCGCCCGTCGGACGCAGTTCCCATCATCCTTCT
This sequence comes from bacterium, assembly GCA_025774865.1. Lineage (GTDB taxonomy): Bacteria > ARS69 > ARS69 > ARS69 > ARS69 > JALGZO01. The sequence goes on from JALGZO010000064.1 coordinate 2,955, forward strand.
CTCGCTGGATACCCTCGGGGCGGATCGGGTCTCTTCGGACGGTCACGCCATCCCCACTACTCCGGTACTGGACGCGATCGCCGCGGACGCCATCACGTTCACGAACACTCGCAGCCAGGCTTCCGGAACGCTCACGAGCCACTTGTCGCTTCTGACGTCGTTGTACCCGCCGCACTTTCGGATCATTCGTTCCGAAGGAGCCAACGTCAGTCAATCCCGAACCAAGCTGCGGCTCTCCGACAGAGTTCGCACTCTCGCTGGTCATCTCAGGAGCCACGGCTACGAAACGGTCGCGTTCACGGGCGGCGGTTTCGTGGTTCCGCGGTACGGATTCGACCGTGGTTTCGATCGCTTCGACACCGAGGACAAGTTCGGAGGACTGGCCCGGCTCATTCCGAAGCTTCAGAACTTCCTCGCGGCCCGCTCCGAGGCGGAGAAGGCGGGATCGAGCGAGCGCCCGAGGCCGCTATTTTTCTTCCTCCACACGTACGACGTCCACGAACCGGCGAGGGTGCCGGCACCCTACTGGCGGCTATACTCGGGGCGCAACTTCCAGGAGGTCCGCGCGGAC
>JALGZO010000065.1 GCA_025774865.1 bacterium
CGGCGGCGCGGAAGTTCGCCGCGCGAATCTGAATCCCATCTCGGTGAAACGCGTGAAGCCGGTCGCGCTCTGGTCGGGGATCCTGCCGGCGCGGCGTGACTGGCAGACGATCGAGCTCGATGTCCCCGAGTTCAACGGCGCCCTCCGCATCATGGCCGTCGCCGCCGGAGATCGAAAGTTCGGCAGCGGTGAGAAGACGACGCGCGTGCGGGACCCGATCGTGCTTTCTCCGAACTTGCCCCGCTTCCTCGCCCCGGGGGACGAGATCGTCACTCCCGTTCAGGTGTACAACGGGATCACCGAGGAGACGGGCGAAAGCGTATCGATCGATGTCACCGCCGAGCTCTCGGGTCCGGTGGAAATCGCCGCCGGGGGAGAGGAGCGCATCGTGCTTCCCATCGCCGGCGGCGAGGAAGGACTCGTCCTCTTCCACGCCCAAGCGATGGATTCCATCGGCGCAGTGACCTTCGAGTTCGTCGGGGCCGGCGGTGGCGAGCAGGTCTCGGTGAAGACGGAGATGGCCGTACGCCCGCCCCGTCCCTTCGAGGTTCGGGTCCAGAGTGGCATCGTGCGAGACGGCGAGAGCGCAAAAGCGCGGCTCTCGAGCGACTTCTACGCCGCGACCTCGAAGGTCCGGGTCGCCGTCTCGGGGCTGCCGGTCGCGCAGGTCGCGTCCGGACTTTCGTACCTTCTCCGCTACCCCTATGGGTGCATCGAGCAGGCAGTCTCACGCAGCTTCCCGTTGCTCTATTTCCCCGCCATCGCGAAAGAGATCGCGCCGGAGCTCTTCGGCGAGGGGGATGCGCTCTACTTCTTGAACTCCGGGCTCGATCGTATCCTCGCGATGCACCTCGGAGGCGGCGAGTTCTCTTACTGGCCCGGTGGCACGAGCGCGCAATCGAATCCCTGGGCGAGCGTCTACGCGACACATTTCCTCGTGGAAGCCAGGAAGAAAGATCTCGTGGTCCCGGATCGCGTCCTCGATGGGGCTCTGGATCACCTTGCTCGCATTGCACGCTCTGCCGAAGGTCCCGAGTTCCGCAATTGGTCGAAGAGCCAGCGGCACAAGGTGGCGGCATACGCGACGTACGTGCTCGCGCTCGCGGGGCGTCCCGAAAAGGGAGTCATGGAAAAGCTGCGTCTCGGGGATCTCGATCGGATGCCGACTTCCGCCCTTTACCATCTCGCCGGCGCGTACGGGGCGATCGGGAACCGGGAACGAATGCACGATCTCCTGCCGGTGTCGATCGCCGAGGGCCCGAAGCGGCGCGAAACGGGCCACACGTGGTACTCCGCGGCACGGCAGGACGCGATCCTGCTCGAAGTGCTCGCGACCGTGGAGCCCGAACACCGCCACGTCGCCGAGCTCCTGCAAAGACTCCTCGAGCGCACGAAGAACGGCCGCTGGCACAACACGCAGGAGAACGGCTGGGCGTTTCTCGCACTCGGGAAAGTGCTGACGAGCCTCGGCGGCCTCGAAATCTCGGGTGAGATACTGGTCGGCGGGGAAATCGTCGGCGAGTTCGACACTGAGGGAACCGTCGTTTCGGGCCAGGAAGCTTGGGACGGAGGGGAGGTCGAGATCCGCGCTCGCGGGACGGGGATTGCTTACTGGTCGGTCGTGCACGAAGGCGTGCCCCGAGGCGAAGAAGTACGGGACGTGACGGACGGGCTCGTCGTGGCGCGTGAGTACCGCACACTCGACGGAGAGCCGATCGATCTCGGGAGCATCCCACAGGGTCAGGTAGTCGTCGCCAAGCTGACGCTGTCGTCGCGCTCGGGGACGGTCCGAAACGTCGTCGTCGCGGATCTCGTCCCCGCGGGACTCGAGATCGAGAACCCGCGCCTGATGACGCGCGGCGGCGTGAGGTGGGGGCGAGGTGTTCCCTCGCTCCCGATCGAGTATCTCGACATTCGGGATGACCGCCTGCTCCTCTTCACCCAAGCGGAAACCGTGGAGCGCGCGTTCTACTACACTCTGCGCGCCGTGACTCAGGGGCGCTTCGCGTTGCCTCCGATCAAGGCGGAGGCGATGTACGATCCGTCGGTGGTCAGTCTTCGGGGCGCCGGAGAGATCCATGTCGTCGCCACCCGGTGACAGGATCGGGCGACGGCTCGTTCGCGTCGCTGCCGTGGCCGGCGGAGTGTCGGTCGTATGGGTTTGTCTTCTGAAGGTCGACCCACCTCCCGATCCGTACGAGCACAAGCTTCCCTCCCCGCAAGTACTCGCCGCCAACGGCGAACTTCTCCGCGCCTTCACGAGTCCGGACGAAAAGTGGCGGTTACGCGCGGTCTCCGCTGACGGGGGCGAGGTGCGCCGGGGGACGAGTGCCGTGAGTCCCCACCTCGTGGTCGCGGTTCTCGAGCACGAAGATCGCTTCTTCTTCCGTCATCCCGGAGTCAACCCCTTCTCGGTCGTGCGGGCTGCGTGGATGAACCTGTCGCGCCGGCGGGTCGTGTCGGGTGCCTCCACGATCACGATGCAACTCGCGCGCCTCACCCGCCGGGGACCCCGCTCTCTCGGGTACAAGGCCTGGCAGGTCTATCGCGCGCTCCAATACGAATGTCTCGCGTCCAAGGAAGAGATTCTCGCAGCGTATCTCGACCTCGCCCCGTACGGCGGGAACCTCGAAGGGGCGGAATCGGCGTCGCGATTCTATTTCGGAAAGCCCGCCCGGCAGCTCTCGTTCGGTGAGAGCGCTCTCCTCGCGGTGATTCCGCAGTCGCCGGTGCGCCATCACCCGTTGCGCCGACCCGAAGAGGCGAAGGCCGCGCGTGACCGATTGATCCGGCGGTTGCGGGGGACCGGACGGATCGACGAGGGCACCGCGGCCGAAGCCCTCGCGTTGCCTCTCCCGAAGAAGGGGCACGCTTTTCCTTTTCGAGCGCCGCACCTCGCCGAGCGGATCGTGTCGAAAGAGACCCGGCCCGGGACGGGTGTGTACCTCACGACGCTCGACGCGGAGATCCAAGGAAGGCTCGAAGGCATCGTTCGGAGCTACGTGCGCGATCTTCACGCCGTGGGAATCGGGCAAGGAGCCGCCGTGGTCCTCGATTACGAGTCATCCGAGCTCGTCGCTCTCGTCGGGTCTGCGAACTGGTTCGACACCGAACGTGAGGGGCAGGTGAACGGCGCGCTCGCCGCACGGTCGCCGGGCTCGACCCTGAAGCCTTTCGTCTATGCGCTCGCGATCGACCGCGGTCTCATCACTCCGGAGACGATGATCGAGGACGTTCCGATGCACCTCGGTTCGTACGAGCCCGAGAATTTCGATCGCGAGTATCGGGGCGCGATGAGTGCGGCGGAAGCGTTGCGGACCTCTCGAAACGTCCCCGCGGTCCGCCTCGCGCACCGGATTCGGAGCTCGGGCGGCCGGGGATTGTACGATCTGCTGAAAGAGAGCGGCGTGCGTTCCCTCGCGCGGCCGCCGGAGCACTATGGCCTCTCCCTGGTACTCGGCGGCGGTGAGATCACCCTCCTGGAGTTGGCGGACCTCTACGCATCGCTGGCCCGGCACGGGCG
>JALGZO010000066.1 GCA_025774865.1 bacterium
GGGCGCCGCGAGCAATGCCGTCACGGTCTCCGACGGGAAGCGAAGGACCCGTGTCGTCGTCCCATCAGGGTCCAACCGCACGATCCGGCCTCGCTCTCCCGTGGCCACGATGGGGAAGCCCTGCGCGTCAACGGCCAGGGCGAACGGGAGCTCGGTGGAGCTCTCCCAGATCTTCCAGTACCCCCCTTCGGGATCGAGACGGAAGAGCGCGCTGCCGGGGCGCGTCGGGCGGGTGGGCCGGGTCGGTCGAGCGGCCGGACGGGGGCCGTTGTGCGGATTCGGCTCGGCGTCGGGCTCGTCGGGCTCGTCCGGGTCGGGCGACGCGGTGACCCGAACGACCGTGGGCGAGCCACCGGTTCCGTGCGGGGAGTCTCCGACGGACGGTCCTCCCTTCTTGCGGGGCCCGGCGGCCAGGGCGTAGATGCGTCCGGAGTCCGTCGTGGCCAGGGCGACGATCTCGTCCCGATCCCCGTCGAACAGGACGAAGGGCCTACCGTCCTCACCGATCCGGATCACACGTGCCTCGAGTCCCGTGCCGGCCACGATCTCGCCGGTTGGCAGCGCGGCCAGACAGCGGACGGGATCGTCACCGGTGGAGAGCACCGTCTCCCATGCGTCGCCCTCATCCCGCGACAGGATCTGCCCCGGAACCCCGGTCGCGGCCCACAGCTTGCCGGACTCTTCGCGGTGGAGCGCCCAGACGTAATTCGCGGACGTCTCGCCGACCAGTTCGACCTCGCCCGGTGCGCGAGCCCGTAGCACGCGGCCTTCGATGACGGAGATGCCGAAGTAGGCCCCACCCTCTCCGTCCGGGACGACGGCGGTCACCATGCCGCCGGCGGAGTCCTCGTACCACGTCTCGACCTCGCCGTCGGCGCCGATCCGCAGAAGTCGGCCGGGGTTCGAGAGCGCGACGAACGTCGCGCCGTCGCCGCCGGAGGCGACCGCCCAGACGATCCCCTCATCGGGTCCCCACACCGTCCTGAACTCCGGAGCAATGCGGAGACGACCCTCGGCGTCGACCTCGGTGCCGCTCAGGGTTCCGCGTCCGAAGGCCTCGGCGTTGGCGATCTCCCACGAGCGGACCATCACGGCGCTCGCCGGCGTCGAGATCGATGCCAGCGCCATGTAGATCCCGAACGTCATGACCGCGAATCGCATCGACTACTCCCCCTCCCGCTCGTCGCCACCGGAATCGTCCACCTCGAGCCTCTCTCGGTACGAACCCCCGACGGGACCGTCCATCTCGAGGGACGCCGATGCCAACGGCCATGCACTGAGGTATCCGGCGCCCGTCCCGCCCGCATCCGAGCCGAGCAGGTGGGCCGCCGTCGGCGGCAATCCCGTGAGCGCTTCGCCCTGACTGATCGCTCCGGCCGCCGAGCGAAACAGGACGGCCTCGAGCCGATCACCGGGTGGCGCGTCGGCGAGGACCCTGACGTAACTTTCAAGATCGCCGGCGCTCTGCAGTCGGCGCGCGTGGGGGTTTCCGAGGAAACGCGCCACCGCCGTCGTGTCCCCGACGGCGAGCGACAATCGCGTGCCGGGGCGGACCTCGTCCGGCACCCGGATCTCGAGGGTTCGCGATTGGGTCTCGCCACGAAAGGTCGCGAGCACGCAGGTCAGCTCGACGGTCTGCCCCGGATGCACCGGCCCGCGATCGTAGTGCACCGAGCGGAGAAGGTACTCGATTCGTCCGCGCCGAACGTCGACCTCGAGCTCGACCCGCTCGACTTCGGGCTCCGAGAACGGATTCCCGTAGAGCGTCGTCAGAAGCCGGTGCAACCGCGCCGCGACGACGGTGAAGGGGTGGGCACGGGGGCCGCTGGTCAGAACCAGGTCGACAGGGATATCCGGAAGATCCCGCAGGTGGACCTTTCCCGTGACCTTGATCGTTGCCTCGCTGTCGAAGCCCAGGTTGCTCATCAGCGCGTTCGACACCATCGCGCCGGTGAGCAACGGGGTCAGGGTCGTGTGCCGCGCCACCTCGAACTCGAACTTTCGGGATTCGAAGTCTCCTCCCCGGACGTCGAGGCTGACCGGGAGCATGCGCGCGAGATCTCCGACGCGCCCCACCGTCGCCGACAGGCGGTCCTCACGGAAGGCGCCGATCTCCGCGCCGGTTCGCGCCAACTTCACCGATCCACCCAGATCGGCAAGGGTGTGGATCACCTCGGCGTTCACCATCGGAAGGTCGATTCGCCCCATCCCGAGAAACGGATGACCGAACGCGAAGACCTCCGTATCGTCAACCCATGTCACGGTTCCCGTCGCCGCGATGCTCGCATCCCCTCTTACCAGCTGGATGCCGACGGGCGAGCCGGGCCCCACGGGTCGCGGCGCTCCCGGGTCTTCCGATCCACCGCCTCCACGGACGACGAAGAAACCCATCTTCTCGAGCTCGGGCCGCAGAGAATCGATCACCGGACCGGCGACACCCGCGAGAAAGATCGGCGTCGCGATCGGAGTGACGCCGTCGCGATTGCCGTCGCCCGCCGGAGCGGCGCGGCGCGCGTCGAACATGTCTTCGATGAGGGTGACTCCCCCGATGGCCTCCTTGGGAAGAAAGCCCATTCGATAGGCGAGCGCACCGACGACCTTGTCGTCCACGTAGACGGGGCTGCCGCTCATCCCCGCGGCCACGCCCACCTTGTCGGCATCTTCTCCCGTGAGCCGGACGAGGTACAGATCGTGGCCCGGTCCGATCGCGTCCTCGTAGAGACCGACGAACTCGACGGGAATCTCCACGATGCGCGTGCCCTCGAGCACCGTGCGCGCGACCCCGCGCGTACCGGGAGCGATGCGCGCGTCGCCTTCTTGTGTGGATGTGTCTGCGAGCGTGGGGATCGCGCCCGGCGCGAGGAGCGCCAGCGTGATCGCCAGAGCCGGGAGGCTCACTCGGAATCGCTCTTGATAGCCTTCTTGATGGCCTCGACGATGAAGTTCTGCATCGACGGCTGCTTGCCCCGGACCGCCTGGTAGACGAGACAGGGCAGCTTCAAGGAGATCTGGACTCCGTTTTCGTCGAGCGTGTCGAGCCATTTGGTGAATTCGTCCCAGGACTTGAAAGACTTCGCTTCGATTGCACCCTTTCGGTAGAGCTCTATGAGCGTAACATCCTCTTTCAACCGAAACAGGACGTCCTCTTCGCTGTAGTCCTTGAAATCACTGTACGCGAAAAACTTGACCTCGCCTGCGGTCTGGTCTTTGCCCTTGATCGAGATCTCGGGGTTCTTGTTGCACCGCATCATGATGTAGTCGACCTTACCCTTGAAATACATCGCAAGGATGGGGTCGGTCGTGGCGTCGTCGTCCGACGGCGTCTTGAGTGCGCGATACACTTTTCGCGCGATATCCGCGTTGGTCCTATACATTCGTCAATCTCCGATCCGTGCACTTTCCGCGATTTCGAATATGCTGATTATACGGTCAGGCATACCTCACCTCAAGCCTTCAGATGCCCATATTCGCCTTTCGAGCGACCTGTCTGCGGCATTCTCCGGGATTTCCGGGAGCTTCTT
>JALGZO010000067.1 GCA_025774865.1 bacterium
GGTCCCGACGAGGAACAAGATCATCGGCAGGGCCACGAACCCGACGATCTCCGTGACGTACCAGAGCGCCCAACCTCCCGAGAAATGCCGCCAGAGCTGTCCGTGCACGAAGTTGATCAGCTGGAGGAACAGATAGACGAACATCACCGCGCCGCAGATCTTGGCCAGTCCGAGCACGATGCCGTCGTGCGAGCGCTCGAATGCGGGAGACAGCCGATCGTGAAAGACACGCTTCGAGATGCTGCCTTCGAAGATGACCATCGACAGCCCGGCGAACACGCTCGAGACGAGGAAGAGGATGGGAATGAACTCCGAGTACCACAGCGGGTGGAGTTTCGGCTTCGCCATCATGTACAGCGCGCCGAGCCCGGACTGATGCAAGGTCGAGAGTGTGATCCCCAGGATGACCGCCCCGATCGTCATACCCTTGAGGAGGCGATGGACGCGCCGGAGCCCGAGCCATTCCGCGATTGCCGGGGAGAACTCGATCAGCTCGACGATCATGTAGAGCATGAAGTGCCACGCCACGAGGAACAGCACTGAGCTCAGACCGAAGGAGTTGCCGATGATCGGATTGACGACGTTCCAGGGGCGGCCGAGATCGAGGAGAAGGGCGCCGGCGTAGAACACGTACGCGAGGAAGCCGTTCAGCACGGTGACGCGCACGATGGGGCGGTACTTCTCGACCCCCATGATGTAGACCAGGAACGTGATGACATACGCCCCGCCGGCGAATGCGACACCCGCCATCACGTCGAAGCCGATCCAGATGCCCCACGGGAACTGCTGGTCGAGATTAGTCACCGCACCGAGACCGTAGGCGAAGCGGAACACCAGAATGACCGCACCGACCAGCATGAACGCGATCGAGATCACGTTGAACGGGGTGATCAGTCGGCCCTTCGGGCGCATCTCGCGCTTGACGAACTGAACGGCCGAGGGGGCGGTCTGGACGCTCATCTCTCCGTCCCTCCGTCGAGTGGGGTCGCAGGCTCGTCGTCCGTCCGCGGAGCGTCCCCCTGCCTGGCCTGGCGCATGCCGAGGAGCAGAGCGGGTCCCAGCGTAGCGACAAGCGGAACGGCGGTGAGGAAGTCGCGGGTGTATTCCGGAAGCGGCGTGGTGCCGAGGTCAGTCCGGAAGCCGAGTTCCTCGAAGGGAACCGGGGAGATGTAGAGCCAACCGGTGCCGCCCGCCTCGTGTTCACCATAGATGTACGGAACGTAGCGGTCAGGGTCCGTGTGGATGCGCCGCCGGGCGATCTCCAGCACCTCGGTGCGCTTGCCGAACGTGATCGCCTCGGCCGGGCACTCCTCTGCGCACGCCGGACGCTCCCCGTTCTTGAGTCTCTCCCAGCACATGCGGCACTTCATGATCCGCGGCACCGGACTGTCGTACTCGAACTTCGGCACGTCGAAGGGGCAGGAAATCATGCAGAACCGGCATCCCATGCATTTGTCTTCGTTCCAGACGACCGGTCCTTCCTCCGTCTTGGCCATCGCCTTGGTCAGGCAGGCCGCAGCGCAGGCGGGCTCGAGGCAGTGCATGCACTGCCGCCGCACCCACACGTCGCCGCGACTGGTCTCGTGCCGGTTGACGACCACCCATTGCTTGTCGGACGACTGTCGCTGGATGTCGTCGACGGTGGCGTCGTCGTAGTCCGGGGCGGGCAGGCCGTTCACCTCCGCGCACACATCCTCACAGTTCCGGCAACCCTCGCAGAGCGTCAGGTCCACGAGCGCGGCGTAACCGTCGGACCGATCCTCGGTGCTGCGGGCTTCGGCGGCCTTTCCCACGAGGCAGCCCGCCCCCGTGACTGCCGCGATCTTGAAGAAGCACCGTCTGTTCATCGTCCGGTCTCCCTCTTCGACAGGAGTCGGTTCAGTGAAAGAGCTTCTGTCAGTTCTGGGCCCCGCGCTCGTCGCTCGAGGTGAAGAAGGCTTCCTGAAGCCTCCGCCAAGCGGGTCCGTCGACGTGCTGGTAGAGCCCGTCCACGATCGCTCCTCCGTCGGCGAGCCCGGGAGCCGAAGTCGGCTCGGCCAGGATCAGCGCGATCAATCGGTCCACTTCTTCCCGGAACCACTCCTGTGCCTTGCGTCCGCTCAGGAGACGCGACGTCTCCGCGTCCACGTCCCGCCCGCGCAGCATGACCGCCCAGCCTTCGCCGAACGGCTCCTCGTTGACGAGCCCCGGCCGCTCACGAACCCGCGAGTTCGTGGCAGTAACCGTGCCGGAGAGCGGCGCCTTGACCTCGACACTTCGATCACCACGCCGGAGCACGAAGAGTGGCTCGCCGCGGCGAACCTCGGCGCCCCGAGCGGGAAGTTCGATGGTGTCGATGGGACCGAGAGCGGCCTGCATCAGATCGTCCGCGCCGACCAGGACTCGACGAGTCTGGAGACGCGCCCACGCGTGTCCGCGATCGAGCGCGACGTCGGTGCCCATCCGGAGTCCCTTGTGCTCGATCACCGGACAGATCTGGACATTCACCCACTCCCGAAAACGAGAGTTGAACGCGAAGAGGAGCGTGCCCCCCGCGACGGTCACGACGAACAGCGCCAGCAGAATCACACGGCCGACGACGGTCATGACGGCGAAGAGGGGAAGGCACACGAGCAACACGACAAGAGAGGTGCCCAGGATCACGCTGCGGTTCAGCCATCTGTTGCGTGACATGGTCTTCCTCCGTTCCTTACGACGGGATTCGATCCCGTCTGACCCCGCATAAAGCAAGGACCGCACCACGTCGTCGCCGGGGCGCGGGGTGTTCTGCGGGGTCTCGCAAGTCCCCGTGAAAAGGGGAGTTTGCGGGGAGATTCGCGTATGCTTCCGACCGAAGATCGAAGATCGCCATGGCTTCGAGTGATGAGAAACTCATCGCCGGCGTTGAGATTCTCTACGTCGGCTCAGTGAATAAGATCGCGAAGTAGCTCGAGGTAAGCGACGGGTCCGACCATCTGTCGCAGGTCGGTGAGCCGCGCGCCGCCGTCGGCCAGAACGGGACCGAGCTCCTGGCTTACCAGCATCCGAAGAGCCGCACCTCGGCGGAACCTCCGCAGGTCGAGCTCCGATTGTTCGCGCGCGGCGGCGGCGGAGAGCCACGGGCGCCCGGTCGTCTCGTCCTCGACGCTCACCTCCACGAGCCACCCTGCATCGTAGGGTTCCGCCAGGGCCGAGGTGGGGTTGTTCGCAAGACCGTCGTTGACCGCCTCGAGGCGACCGGCCTCGGGCGCCGCGAGCGACAGGCGCCCGACTCCGAGATCCAGTTCGCAGAAGGGCTCGCCTCGCGCGAGTGCGCGCGGAACCGAGGGGTAGCGGACCCGACGGCACGCACCGAGAAGGGCGGCCGCAAGGGCGTCGAGCCCGACGCGACGCACACCTCCGGTGTTTCCGGGGCGCGGCTGGATCCAGAGGTGACCGCGGGCGTAGGTGCGATCCGACGGAAAGTCCCAGCCCCCCGAGGTGGTTGCTTCTCCGGCTTCGGTGCCTGTCTCGGGTGCTTCTCCCCGCAATGCGCTGTCGAGGGGGCAGCCCTCGCAGTCGAAGTCCCGATCGCACAGCTTGTAGGACACCAGTCCCGCGCTCATCCAGACGCACGGCTCCGAGCCCGGGGGAAGGATCGCGTGGCGCTGGCTGCTCATGTCCGAGACCCCGGAGTACCGTTCGGAAGGGGTGGCGGGACGGTCGACCTGACCGTCCGCCGGCGATGTCTCACCTCTATGCAAGGCTGGCGCCAACGGAGAGCACCCGACGGAAGTGCTGGCCCGGCATGAGCTTCCACGAAAGTGTCGCCGCCGGGCCGGTCCGCCCCCGGCCCGACGAACGTTGAATTCCTCTACGAACCAATGGATCTTTCCACAGCGCGGAGTAATTTGGATCGGTGCCATCATCGAACCGCCGGACTGGGGCGGCGAGAGAGTCGGTGGTGGCGCGAAAGGTCATGGCTTTCAGACGCTCTCTCAGTACGCAGCTCCTGCTGCTGCTCCTGACGTCGATCGGCGTCGTCCTGGGCGTATATTCCTTCATCAACTACCGCTCCAGCCGGGACGAGTTTCTCGAGTTCGTCCATGGCGCCACGGAGCGCTCCAGTGATCTCATCCGTCGGGGCACGCGGGACGGGATGCTGCTCCACCGCCTCGACCGCGTCCAGGAGACGCTCGAGGACATCGCGGCCCACCCCGAGGTGGCGGCGGTCCGCGTCTACGACAAGGACGGTCTGATCGTCCTTTCGGCGCGACGCGAGGAGATCGGCCACCGCATCGAGCTCGACTCCGAAACGTGCGAAAGCTGCCACCAACAGGACCATACGACCGATGTCGGCCGGCTCTCCCGCAGCGGCCTGGTGGACGTGGGGAATGGGGACCAGGTGCTGCGCCATCTCGCCGTGATCGAGAACGAGACCCTCTGTTCGGCCCACTCCTGTCATCCATCACCGGAGGACCAGCGCGTGCTGGGCGTTCTGGACGTGGAGATGTCGGTCGCTCCCGTACAACGGACGTTGGCCGCGACCCAGTGGCGCATGGCGTCGACCACGGGAGTGCTGTTCCTGATCGTCGGCCTCGCGTCGGTCGGATTCGTACGCCGCGTCGTCAACCGTCCCGTGGTCGAGCTCGCGGAGGGTACGCGGCGAATCGCGAGGGGGGACCTCGAAACGCGGATCGACGTCAAGGGTCGACACGAGTTGGCCGACCTCGCGGGAGCGTTCAACGGGATGGCCGCGGATCTCGAAGCCGCGCGCAGCGAGATCACGGAATGGTCCGAGCGCCTCGAGCAGAAGGTGATCGAAAAGACCGGCGAGCTGCAACGAACGCAACGCCAGGTACTTCACATGGAAAAGATGGCGTCTCTGGGCAAGCTGTCCGCGACCGTCGCCCACGAGCTCAACAATCCGATCGCCGCCATGCTGACCTACACGCGGCTCGTACAGCGGGAACTTCGCGATCAGGCCATTGATCAAACGGTTCGCGAGGAGCTGGACAGCTACCTGACCACACTCCAAAAGGAGTGCAGCCGCTGCGGCGACATCGTCCGCAACCTGCTCGCCTTCGCCCGACGCTCGGGAGCCGAGATGGCGCCGATCGATCTCAACGAGGTCATCGAGCGCAGCTTGACACTGGTTCGCCATCATCTCCAGATCAACGGGGTCACGTTGCATCGAGACCTGCTCGAGCACGACAGCCAGATGACTGCCGATGGGGGTCAGCTTCAGCAGGCCTTCGTCGCGCTCTTCGTCAACGCCGTCGAGGCGATGTCCGGTCCGGGGAACGGCGTTCGCGAGCTGACGGTTCGGCTCGACGGAGATCCGGATGAAGTCCGGATCGAGGTGAGCGACACCGGTACGGGAATCAGTCCGGACGTGCTTCCCCACGTCTTCGATCCCTTCTTCTCCACGAAGGACCAAGAGGCCGGCGTGGGCCTTGGGCTCGCCGTCGTCTACGGCATCGTCCGACGTCACGGTGGGACGATCGACGTGGAATCCCGCCTGACCGTCGGAACCACGTTCCGGGTCGCGCTCCCGCGTCGCCCGCGCCCCGACGGAGCCGGCAGGGGAAGCCAGGGCGCGGCGCGCAACGAACCGCACGAGGAGGCACCGAGATGAGTAGTGCCGAAGGGAGCATCCTGATCGTCGATGACGAGCTCTCCGTCCGCGACTCGCTCAATAGCTGGTTTCGGAAGGACGGCCACCAGGTCCAGACGTCGGCGAACGCCACCGAGGCGCTTCGGGCCTTGCAGGACCGTTCGTACGACGTCGTCTTGCTCGACATCAAGATGCCGGGAATGGACGGGATGGAGCTTCAGGAGCGAATCCACAAGCTCAACCCGAGAATCGCCGTCATCATGATCACCGCGTTCGCGACGGTGGACACGGCTGTACGTGCCCTCAAGCAGGGGGCGTTCGACTACGTGACGAAGCCGATCGATCCGGATGAGCTCAGCCACCTCGTGCACCGGGCCCTCGAAACCCGCCGGCTCGAAAAGGAGAATGTGCAACTCCGTGAGACGATCGATGATCTCGTGCTCACCGACACGATCGTGGGCGACAGCCCGCCCATGAAGAAGGTCATGGAGATGATCCAGCACGTCGCCGGGACGGACGCCACCGCCCTGGTGCTGGGGGAAAGCGGCACGGGGAAGGAACTGATCGCTCGCGCGATCCACGCGTCGAGTCAGCGGCGCTACTTTCCGATCGTGCCGGTGAACTGCGGCGCCCTTCCGGAGGAGCTGCTCGAAAGCGAGCTGTTCGGCCACGAGAAAGGGGCCTTCACCGGGGCTCAGCACCGTCGCAAGGGCAAGCTCGAGATGGCCGACGGTGGGACGCTGTTTCTCGACGAGGTCGGCGCGATCAGCCCCCGGATGCAGGTCGATTTGCTCCGCGTGCTGGAGACGAAGCAGTTCACGCGGGTCGGGGGTGAACGACCGATCCACGTGGATTTCCGGACGATCTGCGCGACGAACGAGGACCTGCGAGAGGCCGTCGCCCAAGGGCGATTCCGGGAGGACTTCTTCTACCGGATCAACGTGTTCTCGATCGAGGCGCCGCCATTGCGGGAGCGGCGTTCGGATATCGGGCCACTGGCGCGCCACTTCGTCGAGAAGTTCTCGCGCGAGATGGACAAGAAGATCACGGAGATCAGCCCCGAGGCGATGCAGCTGCTCGAAGGACTCGACTGGCCGGGCAACGTCCGCGAGCTGTCGAATGCAATCGAGCGAGCCATGGTCGTGGGAAAACCGCCCGCGATTCTTCCCAAGGACCTGCCGCTATCCGGGCTCGTGGATCGGCCGGCGGCCGGTGACTCGCTCGCCGACATGGAACGGCGGCACGTCGCCTCGGTGCTGGGCCGCACGGGCTGGAACATCACGCGGACGGCCGAGATTCTCAAGATCGATCGCGTGACGGTCTACAACAAGATCAAGAAGTACGGCCTGCAGCAGCCCTCCTGAGGGCGGGATCGTGGAGAGCCGCCCCGAAACCCGAAAGTCGTTGCGACCCGGAGTCACGCCGTTGGATGTACTGCGTCTCGTGCCCATCCACTGCGGTACGCGCTCCAAGATGCTGGGGCCGCTGGGCGAGGAGCTGAGACGTGTCTTCGGCGTGAACGTGGAACAACGCTATCCGCGCTTCGATCCCGAGCTCGCGTACGATTCATCGCGGGGCCAGTACAACTCCAGACTGCTGCTAGCCGCGCTCCTCGCGGAAGCTCCGTCGGGAACCGGCCGGATCCTCGGGGTCACGAGCGTGGACCTGTTCATTCCCGTGCTGACCTGGGTCTTCGGGGAGGCCCAGCTCGACGGGGCCGCCGCCATCGTCTCCTTCCATCGGCTCGACAACGAGATCTACGGGCTTCCCGCGTCGGAAGACTTGCTCTTCGAACGGCTCCGCAAGGAGGCGATTCACGAGCTCGGGCACACCTACAACCTGGTGCACTGCCACGACGACCGATGTGTGATGTCGAGCTCGACCTATGTCGACGGGGTCGACATCAAGTCGGCTCGATTCTGCGCAGAGTGCACGCGCATCCGGCGGGGGAAAGGTGCCAATCGGCCCGGATCAGCGGAACCTGGCTCTCGACCGCGAGGCTGATGTGCGGCCGGGCCCCTTCCGGCATCCTCCGCGCACTTCTCCGTGGAGCTCCTCCGGGGCCAGGGATAGTGTGGGGGAGAGCCCCGGCAATGGAAAGGCGGGAGATCGTGATGGCAGAAGAGGTCAAGATCGGTCGAGTCGGCCACTACTTCGGCAAGATCCAGGTGGCCGGCATCGAGTTGACGGAAGGGGATCTGTCCGTCGGAGACACCGTGCACATCAAGGGTCACACGTCGGACTTCACCCAGACGGTCGATTCGATTCAGATCGACGGCGTCGAGGCGGAGAAGGCCGAGACGGGGAAGTTGATCGGAGTGCGGGTCTCCGAGCATGCTCGAGTCGGAGACGAGGTTTTTCGAGTCAGCAGCTAGCGCGGGTCCGAGCCGACGTGCCAGGGATCGACTGCCACGGTCACCCCGGGCTCGCCGACCTCGATCCAGCGAAAACCGACACTCCCGTAATCGGCGTCTCCGGTGTGAACGTGGAGGTTCGGGAGCACCTGAGCCTCACCACCACCGTGGGTGTGCCCGCAAAGGACGGTGATGCGGCACTCCGGATGTCGCGCGGCTTCCGCGATCAGGATGTCACCTGTCGCTTTGCAGCTGAATCCCGGCAACCAGTCCTCCGTCGAGATCCTACCGGCATGCCAGCAGGCGTCCCGGAACGGTGGTACGTGCGTGAGGACGACCACCTGCGCGTATCCGAGCACTGCCTGCTGGAGGCTCCCGCGCAGGGATTCCGCCGCTTCGTCGCCCAGCTCGCCGAGCTTACGCTTCAACGACGCCCGGTGCCGGAAACCTGACAGGACGTCGTCGAGGTCTATCTGGTCTGCCAGGTCCTTGATCGCCAGGTAGTCCGTGAGAACCGGGGAGAGACTGAAATCTCCGAGACGTGCATCGCCCCAGCCGCCGTGTCCTACCAGCGCTGTGTCTCGGTTCAACTCGACGCACCCGCTGTCCGGTAGCCAGCGCAGCCACTGCGGCTCGAGCTCACGCACGCGGGTTCTGACCGACGCGATGTCCCCACCGTAGTAGTCATGGTTGCCGAGAACGAAGTAGATGGGTCGCTCGAATCGCTCGGCCAGCAAACGCAGCCAGTCATGGAGATCGGATGCGTCGGCAATATCCCCGCCCAAAAGAATGACGTCAGGATTCGCGCGAACGATATCCCCGCAGAACCGCTCGAGGTCAGGAGCGTCGACCGAGTCCAGGTGAAGATCGGTGGCCCAAGCCAGGGTCGTGGACACCGCTCCCTCCGAGGGACGTTCCGGCGATCTCGAGGGGCTGCGCCGAGACCGCCCCCGCGAGGGGCTCCCCGGCGGCCTTGCCGTCTGGCGCTCCCAGGATAATATTAGACTAAGCGGTCAGGTATAGCCCGTTCCCTGGGGGGCCCTCGCCCAGCAGCCGGGAACGGCCTTGAGGGGGCGAGTCCGTCGAGGATCGGGACAGACCCAGAGTCGGCGCCGGATCGAGGGGACCGGCGCGCCAGCGGGAGATTGCCATGACGACCATCCAAGCCGCCCTCGCGAGGAACATTCCGAAGTGGCGGGAAGAAGTCCGTACCTTGATCAAGGAACACGGCAACGAAAAGGTGAGCGAGGTCACGCTTCGGCAGGCCTACGGGGGGATGCGGGGGGTCAAGTGCATGGTTTGCGACACCTCCGAGGTCCCGCCGGACCAAGGTCTTCTCGTTCGCGGTACTCCGATCGGCCAGCTCACGAACAGCACGCCCGAGGATATCTTCTATCTCCTCTGCACGGGGGAGATGCCGGGCACCGGGGAGGTCGAGGCCCTTCGGAAGGACTTCTCCGACCGCTCCCAGGTTCCCGACTACGTGTGGACCGTTCTCGAGGCCATGCCGGCCGACTCGCATCCGATGTGCATGCTGGATACGGCCATCCTCGTCATGGAACGTGAGTCCAAGTTCCGGCAGGAGTACACGGAAGGTCTCAAGAAAGAGGACTACTGGAAGCCGACGCTCGAGGATGCGCTGACGCTTCTGGCGAGGTTACCCGCCGTCGCCGCCGGGGTGTACCGGATCCGCTTCAACAAAGGGAAACCGATCGATCCCCGGAAGGACCTCGACTGGGCCGGCAACTTCGCCCACATGCTCGGTATCAAGGACCCGAGCGGCGAGTTCGCCGACTGCATCCGCCTCTATCTCGTGCTGCACTGCGATCATGAGGGAGGCAACGTGTCCGCCCACGCGTGCCACCTGGTTGCCTCGGCCCTGTCCGACACGTACTACGCGGTGTCGGCCGGACTGAACGGGTTGTCCGGGCCTTTGCACGGGCTGGCGAACCAGGAGTGCCTGGGGTGGATTCTCCGGGTCCAGGAGAAGTTCGGCGGGGTCCCGACCGACGAGCAGCTGACCGAGTTCGCCTGGGAAACCCTGAAAGCGGGCAAGGTCATTCCCGGGTACGGGCATGCCGTCCTGCGGGTGACCGATCCGCGCTTCACGGCCCTCCGTGAGTTCGGCATGAAGCACTTCCCCGACGATCCCGTGATGACGATCGTCGACAAGGTCTACCGCATCGTTCCGGAGGTCCTGAAGGAGCACGGCAAGGCCAAGAATCCGTGGCCGAATGTGGACGCGGGCTCGGGCGCGCTTCTGTATCACTACGGGCTGAGGGAGTTCCCGTATTACACCGTGATGTTCTCGGTGTCGCGGGCGCTCGGGATGTGCGCGCAGATGGTGATCGACCGCGCGCTCGGCGAGCCCATCGAACGGCCGAAGTCGGTCACGACGGACTGGCTCAAGACCCAGGTGAACAGCGGGGAACGACTCGCGGAGAGCAGCGCGAGTCGCAGCTGACCGGCGGGTCCCGCCGGATCACCGGCGACTGGCCGACGCGGATGCGGCGGGCGGTGATTTCCGTCGCTTCCGCTTGGCCGGGGCCTTGCGGAACCCCATCTCGCGGTCGTGGCTGAGTTCGACGATCACCGTATCGCCGTCCCTGAACCGCCCGTCGATGATGGCGAGCGACAGCGGGTTCTCGATTCTCCGCTCGACCTCGCGATTCAGCGGCCGCGCGCCGTAGACGGGGCTGAATCCCACCTCGACGAGGAAGTCGCGCACCTCGAGCGAGACTTCGATCGTGATCCGCCGCTCCTCGAGCTGGACCGCCGGACGGCTGAGGACGAGGTCGACGATCTGACGCAAGTGCGCCTTCTCGAGTTGGTGGAAGACGATGATCTCGTCGATAAGGAGAATGTTGAACACGTCGGGGTGCGCCTTCTCGATCTCGTCGAGGAGAACCGCCGAGTACGGCCGCCGTCGAATCTGCTCGGTGAGCTGACCGCCCTCGCCGTACCCGATGTAGTCGGGAGGAGCGCCGATCAAGCGCGCGACCTGGTGCCGCTCCTGGTACTCCGACATACGGTTCTGCGTGCGAAGGCCGGCGCGGTTGCGGCGGATCGCGTTGCAAACGGACACGACGGCCTCTTCCTGTCCGATCCGCCGGCGGTGGACGTTCTCCTCCATGTAGTCGCCCCGGGCTGAAGGCATCGATCTTCATGCTCGCGCTATTCCCGGCTGGGCTCTCCGATTCGCTCGTCATACACTTCCGGAGCGATTGCCGATTCCCTATCTGGGGGGATGCAAGTGAGTCGCTCCGAGTCGTGGACGTGACCATCCGGGATCCTCCCGCCCTCAGAATGCGCTACTTCTCGTCGCTTGCCGTGCTCATCGGCCTGCTGGGTGCATCGCTGATGTGCTGGGACATCGATCGTCCCTTCTACGGGCTTCACAGTGTGGACCAAGCCCATAATGCGTGGTTGGCCCGCTCGCACGTCGTCTATGGCGTCGGCTACACAAGAGGCTATCCCACGTTCGAGGTCGGCTACCCTCCTTCCGAAACCCCTGGTCGATATCTCGACCATCCAATGCTTTACGTCTTGGTGAACGCTGGGGCGATGACCGTTCTCGGAGTCAACACCTGGTCTCTCCGAGTCATGAACATCGTCGCGACCGTCGTCGCCGTCCTTGTCTTCATGCGGATCGTTCGGGCGCTATCGAACGACGCGACGGCGCTGCTATCGGGTCTCGTGCTCGTTCAGCTCCCGATCATCACGTACTTCGGCCTCGATCAGTGGCTATACCCTCTGACTCTCTCCGCTCTGTGGTGCTACTTGGTCCTCATCCGAGCACCTGAGGATGGACCGCGTCCCAGGGCGATTCACTTTGTTGGCCTCGTACTCTGCCTCTTTCTGAGCGTTCAGGTTCGATGGCAGGGGTGTTTCTTCGCGGTTGCGTTCGGTGTGCACTACGCAAGTCGGTGTCTCAGACGACGACGATGGCCGCGACCTGGACTATCGGCCGCCATCGCCGTGCCGTCCGTCGGCAGCCTGCTCTTGAACTTCGTGACTTTGGCCTCGGGCGACAATTGGAACTTCGGACGGCTCGCTGAGCTTTTCGGCTGGCGCGCGGGCTCCGGCGAGCGGGATGTTCACGAGTGGGGCCCTTGGTTCGCGAAAGTCGGAGAGTTCGCGGTCACCAACTTCACTCCGGTCGTGCTGATTGTCGCGCTGGCCTATTTGACGCTGGGACAGCTCTGGCTGCGTCGCGATCGTCGGGAGGGAGGAGGCGGTGACGGAACGAGCCGCCGCTTCCCGCAGTTCTGGCTGTTTCTGCTTCCCGGTCTCTTTCAGCTCTTCGTGCTGAAGGGAGTGGTCTGGGAACACCAGTGGTGGGAACGCCCCTTCGCGCCTCTGATCGCGATTGCTACCGCGCTCGGTGTGCTCATACTGGGGGACCTGCTACGCAGGATCCATCGACGACTTGGTTCCGTCGGCATCGCGGTGGCGACGGCGGTGATCAGCGCTTCTGCGTTTCTCGGAACCAAGCACTACCAGGATATTCGCTACTATTACCCGGAGAGACTCGAGATGTTCGAAGCGATGCGTGAAGAGATTCCGCCCGACCAGGCTCTCCTGAGCTTCGAATCGTACTTCTTCGATCAGAAGCCCGGCGTGAAGCAGGGCTCCTATCGGCCGGAGGTTGCCTGGCACCTGAACCGCGACATCGTGGTCGCGCGGCTCCTGCCCGAGATCGAAGATCAGGCGCGCACGGGAAGATTCCCGTACTATCTGATGCCCGCGACGCATCGCAAGCACGACGTGAATCAATACCTGGCCTGGCTGACTCTGCAAATGCGGAGTCGCTACACCTACGATGTGGTCCGGGGGAACCCGGATCAGTGGGTGTTTGACCTACGGACGCGGAGAAGCGCTCCGTAGGGAGTGGGCGGCCGCTCGCGCAGCGCCGGGCTGCGAGCTGGAGGATCCGTTGGAGAACGCGCTGTCGATAGACCTCGAGGATTGGTACCACCCCCAACTGGTTCGGCCCCATGTGCGGGGAACCGCGAGGACGAGCCGTGTGGTCGAGGCCACCGAACGGCTGCTCGAGCTCCTGCGGAAACACGACGTGAAGGCGACCTTCTTCTGCGTAGGCGAGGTGCTGGCCGAGCATCCGGAGCTGGCGCGCCGGATCCACGAAGCGGGGCACGAAGTCGGTTTCCACGGAATGACGCATCGTCCCTTGGGGGAGCTCGGTCCCGACGGCTTCGAGCGCGATCTGGGCGAGTTCGATGTGCTCACCAAGGGACTGCTGGGCCAGGAGGTTCATATCCGGGGATTTCGAGCTCCCACCTTCTCCCTCGACCACCGCACGAGTTGGGCGCTGCCGATGCTCGTGAGCCGAGGGTACGTCTACGACTCCAGTGTCTTTCCGATGCGGGGCCCACTGTACGGGGTGGGCGGTGCACCGCTCGCTCCTTACCATGTAGCCATGAGCGATCCGGCCGTCATCGATCCGGTCTCATCGCTGACCGAGATTCCACCGGCCGTGTTCCGGTTCCGGGGGATGCGGGTGCCGGTCGCCGGCGGCGTATATCTGCGGACGCTGCCGCTGCGTCTGATTCTCGCCATGCTCGGCCGAATACAGAAGGATAGACCTTTCGTGCTCTACGTCCACCCGTGGGAGACAGATCCGGGGACACCGCGAGTCGACATGCCGGTGATGGCTCGGCTCGCGACCTACCACGGGATCCGGGGCATGTTTCGGAAGCTCGACCGGATGCTGAGCACATTCCATTTCACGACCGTTGCCGAAGTCGTCGAGCGCTGGGGCAAACGTCGCCATGTTGTTACGGATGAGATGACATGCTGATCATCAAGACCTTGATGGTGGTGGGAAGTCTGGTTCTCTTCTCCTACTTCTTCGTGGCTGCACACGGTCGGCCGGTCGAGAAGCTGGGAATAAGTCTCGTGTTCGTCGGGATCGCCTTCTTCGCGATCTTTCCCACATTGTCCGACCAGGTCGCCAACTTCGTCGGCGTCGATCGTGGCGCCGACTTGATGCTCTATCTGAGCACGATGGCACTGCTCTTTCTCTCTTTCCATCTGTATCTCCGACAGAAGAAGTTGCAGAGCGACTTGCAAGCCGTGGTTCGAGCGATCGGATTGCTCACCCTTCGGGAGGGAAGAGGGCGACCGCCGGAACCCGACGTGGCCGACCACCCCGGAGACGAGATACCCCCTGAGTAACGAGGCGGGAGAAGATGCAGGCGACGGGCGTCAGCGAGCCAACTCCGAGGCAGGACGTCTGGATCATCGTGCCTGCCTACAACGAGGGACCGGTTGTCGGTCGAGTCGTGAGC